>JAJDEX010000297.1 GCA_029259575.1 Planctomycetota bacterium
CTCCCTCCGGCAGGAGGAATTGGGTTTCAGCGTGCGCGAGGGGCTCGTCGACGACGACCTCGACGCTGCTGGTGGTGTCGTCTTCGTTGGACGCGAAGAGCTTGAACTTGATGGCCTCGACCGTCGCCGCCGCGAGCACGCAGGCGAGCGCGAGCGGGGTCAGGTACTTGTATCCCATCGTCATGACCTGATCGATCCGGACGCGCGGGAGCGTCCAGCGCAGCCACATCATCAGGAACAGACCGACGAAGGCCTTGACGAGCAGGGTGCCGAAGCAGACGGCGCTGAACAGGATCGTGCGCGCGCCTTCGGTGCCGGAGGCGAACTCCATGTCGGCCGCGCGCAACATGCCCGTGAGCGGCGACTCGAAGCCCCCGAAGAAGAAGAACGAGCCCATGACGCTCATCAGGAACATCGCGACGTACTCCTCGAAGAAGAAGAACGACCAGCGGATGCCCGAGTATTCGGTCAGGAAGCCGGCGACCAGTTCCGATTCCGCTTCCGGAAGGTCGAACGGCGCGCGCTTGGTCTCGGCGAGCACGGCGACCCAGAAGATCAGGAAGGTCGGGATCAGGACCCAGTTCTGCAGGATGGCCCAGTGCATGCCGAACCAACCCGATTGGGCCAAGCTGGCTTCATGCAGGCTGAACGTGTTCAGCACGAACAGCGGCGCGAGCAGCGACAGACCGAGCGGGATCTCGTACGCGACGACCTGGGCCGCCTCGCGCATGGCGCCGTAGAGCGACCACTTGCTCGCGGATGCCCAACCGGCCATGACGACGCCGATCGTGGACGTCGAGCTCATCGCCAGGATCATGAACACGCCGAGATGAATCTCGCCGAACCACCAGTCGTACGAGAACGGCATGGCGACCATCGCGCCGAGCACCGAGCCCATCAGGATCGCCGGGCCGAGCCAGAAGAGCGGCTTGTCGGCGAGAGTCGGGATGAGGTCCTCTTTAAGGATCAGCTTGACGCCGTCCGCGATCGATTGCGCCCAGCCGTGCCAGCCACCGGCGTACATCGGGCCGTAGCGGCATTGAATGTGGCCGGAGACCTTGCGCTCCATCCACACGCAGAACATCACGAGCACCGAGCACATGCCGACGAGCACGCCGACGCCGATCATGATGCCCAGCAGGATGACGATCCAGCTGGGGACCGCGATCTGCGGGCCGAACGCCTCGATGACCCAAGCGTGGAGCTGGACGAAGACGTTGTACTGGTCGAACGCGCTGGCGGGGTTCAGGCTCTCCGCTGCCACTTCGATGGCGGGAGCAGCCGCTTCGACGACCGGAGCCGCGACGTCCTGGAGCATGGCGAGGCTCATCGGTCGGTCTCCCCGACGACGATGTCCGTCGATCCGATGATGGCGACCGAATCGGCCAGGAGCGTGCCGGGCATCATGTCCTCGAGCACCGCCAGGTTCGTGAACGACGGGCCGACGACGCGACAACGAACTGCGACCTTGCCGCCGTCCGAGTGCACGTAGTGACCGAGCTCACCGCGCGGGTTCTCGATGCCGACGTAGGCCTCGCCCGCCGGCACTTTGATGACCTTGGGGACGTCCGCGATGATGTCGCCGTCCTCGATGTTGTCCAGGCACCAGCGCACCAGTTTGATCGACTCGCGCATCTCTTCGACGCGCACGTAGAAGCGGTCCCAGCAGTCGCCGAGCGTGCCCTTTTGGCCGGTACCGACCGGGATGTCGAACGCGCCGGCCTCGTAGGCCTCGCCGTACGCCATGTACGGCATGTCCTTGCGCAGGTCGAAGTCGTAGCCGGAGCCACGCAGCATCGGACCGGTGATGCCGAAGTCGAGCGCCATCTTCAGCGGCATCACGCCGACGTCGGCGGTGCGCTTGATGAAGATGTGGTTCATCGCCAAGAGGTCGTGGTACTCCTGCCACTTCTCGTCGAAGACGTCGCAGAAGTGACCGCATTCCTCGAGCCAGCCGGGAGGCGCGTCGTTGAAGACGCCGCCGATCCGGATGAAGCTGTAGGTCAAACGCGCGCCGCAGATCTTCTCGAACAAGGCCTGGATCCATTCGCGCTCGCGGAAGCAGTAGAGGAACGGCGTGATCGCGCCGATATCCAGGCCGTACGTGCCGATCGCGACCAGGTGGGACGCCACGCGGTTCAGCTCGGCGCAGATCATCCGGATCAACGTCGCGCGGCGCGGGATCTCCAACGCGGGCATCAACGCCTCGACGGCGAGGCTGTAGCCCAGGTTGTTGTTCATCGCCGCCAGGTAGTCGTAGCGGTCGGTGTACGGCAGGTACTGCAACCACTCGACGTTCTCGCCGATCTTCTCGGCGCACCTGTGCAGGTAGCCGAGGTGCGGCTGGGCGCCGGTGACGAGCTCGCCGTCGCAACGAATGAGCACGCGCATCACGCCGTGCGTGGCCGGGTGCTGCGGACCCATGTTCACCTCGAGGTCCGAGGTGCTCACGTCGAAGAAGTGCTCCGTCTCGCCGCTGGGCAGCGTACGGACCTCTTCTTGACTGATGCTGGGCTTGTGGCCCGACTGGTTCGTGGTGTCGGTCATGGCGCGCTACTCGCAGGAGACCCCGTGGTATTCCTTGGGGAACTCGTAGTCCTTGCGCATCGGGTGCCCGATCCAATCGTCGGGCAGCAGGATGTTGCGCGGATCCGGGTGACCTTCGAACGTGATGCCGAACATCTCGGCGCACTCGCGCTCGTTCCACTGCGCGGCGCGGTAGACCGGCACGCAGGTGGGCAGCGAAGCGTTCGCCTTGGGCAGGATCGCCTTGATCATCAAGCGGTGACGCTTGGTCGTCGACAGGAGCTGCACGAGCACCCAGAGGTCCTCGGAGTCGACGGCCGGATCGGACGCCGTGATGTCGATCATCAGATCCATCTGCAGGTCCGCGTCGTCGCGACACACGCGCACGAAGTCCGACAGCTTGGCCGGCTCGACGAGCACGAAGGGCGTGCCACCACGGCCCTTGTCCTTGGTCTCTTTGTTCGCGGGGCGCGGCTCGTCGCTGCCGGTGAGCCCGGGAGCGCCGATCGACTGCAAACGGTCGTGAATGGCCTGGAAGTCCATGGGAATCAGGCGGTGCGCGCGGGCTTGCGGATGACGGGCGAGCGGCGGATCTTGTCCTGGAGCTTCATGAGCCCCTCGAGCAACGCCTCGGGGCGCGGCGGACATCCGGCGATGTAGACGTCGACGGGCACGATGCGATCGACGCCCTTCATGACGGTGTAGCCGTACTTGTAGTAAGGACCGCCGCCGGTCGCGCAGGCGCCCATCGCGATCACGTATTTGGGCTCGGGCATCTGGTCGTAGAGACGCTTGATGCGATCGCCCATCTTGAAGTTGACGGTGCCGGCCACGATCATCAGGTCCGCCTGGCGGGGCGTCGCGCGGAAAGCGCCGGCTCCGAAACGGTCGATATCGTGGTGCGCAGCGCCAACAGCCATCATTTCGATGGCGCAGCAGGCGAGGCCGAACGTCATCGGCCAGATGCTGTTGAGGCGTGCCCAGTTGAGCAGCCAATCGACCTTGGTGGTCAGGACGTTCTCTTCGAACGCCTCTTCGAGCAGTCCCATGGTGTGAGGCGCCTAGGCGGCCTCCTCCTCAGTGGTGTCTTCGTCGCTCGAGGCGTCGTCCGATTCCTCGTCGTCGCTCGCGGTGATCTCGTCGATGGTCGGGACCTGCATCTTGGCGAGGTCCTCGTCCTTCGGCTCGTAGGGTCCACCCGACCAGGTGAGGATCCAGTCGAGGTCGCCCTTGACCCACACGGCCACCAGGCCGAACAACAGGATCGTCACGAACATGAAGCCCTTGGCCAGGGCCCACAAGCCGATGGCCGGGTCGGCGAACGCGGTCTTCAGCACCATCGCCCAAGGGAACAGGAAGGCGATCTCGACGGCGAAGATCACGTAGATCAGCGCGACGGTGTAGTACCGGATGTCGAACTGGATCCAGGCGCCACCGATCGCTTCCTCGCCGCACTCGTAGATCTCGAGGCCGCGGTCGTCCTTGCGCTTGGGACGCACGACCGAGCCGATGATCATGTTCGCCACGACGAATACGAACCCGACCGCCGTGAAGATCAGGACGTTGAGGTAGTCGAAGTACATGCGAGGGGCGCGTGGGGCAGCCGTGGGTCAACGTCGACCCGGAGCGCGCCAAGCCGATCACCCGATACGCACTCGCTGGCCCCTGCGCGAACCCGATGGGTGCGCGGAAGGCGTCTCGCCCGCTCGAGGTCGAGCGGGGAAACGGGGGCGGCGAGCGGCAGGGAGATGTGCCTGGGACGGTTCCGGAAACGGTGCGAGGCCGGTTCTGGGGTGCTGTTCGGCGGGGAGACCTACCGAATCCGCGGGCAGTCTAGGGGCGCCGTTCCGAGGGTGTCAAGGTGCGCCAAAAGCCCCTTGGAATGCCGCGGAAGGGTCCTGGGACCGTTTGTCGCAGGCCCATCGCATCGCCCGATTGCGAGCCAGAACCCCGGCTCCGACCTTGGCTCGAACCCGACGGCGCATCGCGGACGAGAAGTCGGCGCATGGCGCGCAACCAGAGCGGACCGAGCGCGGTCCCCCGGGTGTGAGCCACGCCCCCTCCCCTTCCGACACGACGCCGAACGCCCCCGGTCCCACCGCTGGAGGCACCGCGGTTCAGGCCCGGCAGCGCACCCCAAGTCCGCCCTCTCCGGGAGGTCCGGATGGATCCAGGGCCGGGCGGGCTCCTCGGCATCCCAGGGCGCGTTCCCCGGCCTCCAGGACCGCCCGAATCGGCCTTTTCAGCCTCCTGGTGGCATGGAGTCTGTATGGAATGGGGCAAATGGTGGCACCACAGCCCCTGGAAATCCTCCCACTTCGCTGGTTGCGGGCGTGCGCGATACACCCCTGGAGGCTTGCGGGCGCCCTGGCCTGCACCACCGCGGCCCTGACCTGCCGTTCCTGCAGTCCAGGGGTGGACGCAGAACCACCCTTATATTAGAGTAGAGGCCCTGCGAGGGGCCTTTCCCTGGATCCACCACTGGACCGGAAGAAGGGCCCACGCCCGTTCCAGGGGCCCCCTGACAGGTCGTTCCGAGTTGCGCCCCAACGCGCTCCAGGACAGCCCCAGGCCCACCGAACGCAGCCCGATATCCACCGCAGCACGGCACCCAACAGCTCCTCCAGCTAAGGCCCTCCCAGCTACGCCCCGCCCTGGACCCCCATTTGGGCCCCCTCTAGGCACCTAGGTCCGGCGTTGGAATGCGCGCGGTGCCTCTTCTCAATCGAACACTTGGACGACCCCGGAACCCAATTGGATGGGACTCCCCGCCAGGTCGCCCACGGCTGCAGGCCCCACGTCGGGGCCTGCGACCTCCCTGTCCCCCGCGATGCGAGGTGCTCCGAGCGCCCCGAAGAGCGAGGACCCCTGACCCGAAACGACCGATGACCACACTTTCGCCGCCCCTCATCCATGGACCCTTCGTCACCGGCCGCCTCGGCAAGATGATGACGGTCGACCTGACCGCTCCCCGCGACCACCTGGTCGTCGAGCGGGGTTCGATGATCCCGCGGGCCTCCGTCCTCGTCACGACCTGTGCCAGCCGCATGATCGAGCTGTCCAAGGCCGGCGAGAAGCTCGACCACCTGCTCGTGCTGGGCACCCAGACGGATCCGACCGAGCACCCTCACCTGCGAGAAGTGACCGAGAACCTGCGCGCCCTGCGCGACAAGTGGTTCGGTCGCGCCAAGCTCTGCATCCAGACCTCGGCCACCGACCTGACGACGCGCGACATGCGCGCCGCCGTGGGCATGTACGACAAGATCATCGCGCGCTTCGAATGGGGCACGGCGAAGACCTACTCGGCCATCACCAGCGACAAGTCCACCGGACTGGCCGACCTGACCAAGAGCCTCTGCTCCTTCGAGCACGTGATCGTCCAGGCCAGCTTCTACAAGGGCGACGCGGACAACTCCTCCGACAACGAGATCAAAGGTTGGATCAAGAAGCTCCAGGAGGTGAAGCCCCAGGAGATTCACATCCTCAGCGGAGTCGGCGACCCGAACTCCAAGAAGAGCCTCAAAGCCGTCACGCCCAAGCGACGCAAGGCCATCGCCGAGGAGGTCGCGGAAGCCACGGGCCTCACCGTCACGCTCCACGACGACGAAAACCTGATCCCGGCCTGATCTGATCTTGGCCTGAAGTGACCCTGGCCTGATCGAGAAGACCCCCTGACCCCCGGCACGTCCGGAAGGTGCCCACCCCCCCAGGGCCGCACCTCCCCCGTCCGGACCGGATCGCCAGCATCCAGCGCGCGCCGTCCTCCCCTCCCGGGATGGCGGCGCGCGTCTTCGTAGCGGGCCGGGCCTCCACCCACGGCCGCCCGTGGACAATCGTCGTCCCCACCCCGTTGGGCCGACGTGCGCGCTCCGGTACGCTCCACCCATGACCGAGCCGCACACCGACTCCGCACGCGTCCTCGCTTCGCTCACGGGCGTCGTGAAGCGCTACGGTGACCTCACCGTGCTCGAGGGCCTCGACTTCGAGGTCCGGGCGGGCGAGGTCGTCGGCCTGCTCGGTCCGAACGGTGCGGGCAAGACGACCTCGGTGCGGATTCTTTGCGGCCTGCTCGACATGGATGCGGGGCAGGCCACGCTGGCTGGTCACGACGTGGCGGCGCACCCGATCGAGGCGCGCAAGTCGCTGGGCTACGTCCCTGACGGCGCCCCGCTCTATCCGAACTTGAGTGCACGCCAACACCTCGCGCTCGTCGCCGGCCTGCACGGCATGGACGAGGGTCCGGCGAGAGTTCGCGCGGATCACCTGCTCGCCGGATTCGACCTGTCCGATCGCGGGGACGATCCCGTCGGGCGCTTCAGTCGCGGCATGCGCCAGAAGACCGCGATCGCCTGTGCCCTCTTGCCCGAACCGGAACTCCTGGTCCTGGACGAACCGCTGTCCGGCCTGGATGCGCCCAGCGCCTCGACCATCAAGGCCCTGCTGCGCGGCTGGGCCGACCGCGGAGGCGCCGTTCTGTACACGAGTCACCTGCTGGACGTCGTCGAACGCGTCTGCGACCGGATGCTGATCCTGTCCGGCGGCCAGTTGGTCGGGTCAGGATCGCTCGAGGAACTCCGCTCGGCCGCCGGCCAAGGCGGAACGCTCGAGCAGGTCTTCGGCACACTTGCACGAACCGAGGATCCAGAAGCGCGTGCGCAAGCGCTGCTGAATCCCGGGTCCTAGCGTCCTGGTACGGCCACTCCGGACGACGTGACACGTACCGAGCATGGACCCATGCCCGGTCGACTTCAGCGGTTCAGCAGGTCGCGAGCACGCTCGCGGTCCGAGTCGAAATCGAACGACGACAGGAGCAACTTCTGTTCGTCGTAGGGCAACGCGTTCATGCGGCTCGCAAAGATCTGCAAGCACTCGAACTTGCCCGAATCGAAGGAGAACTGGTTCAACAGTTCGCGAGCACTCTCCCCATCGAGGGTGCCTTGGAAGTGCGGCTCCAGCTTCCGCAGGGTCTCGATGCGACCGCTGTCGAAACTGTACGCGTCACAAGCCGCACCGAGGTCGATCGCCGTGAGCGTAGGGAACGCGGAAGCGGGGAGCGCGGAGGCCAGGAGCAGGTCCAGGATCTGGTTCGCGCCGGATTCGAAGTCGCTCGCGTCCATGATCTGCAGCACGTCCCCGAAATCGGCGATGGCGATCTTGGTCCGCATCGCTTGGACCGCCTGGACCTTGCCCGAGTCGAAGTCGAACCTCTCCAACATCGCGAGCATCTCCGCGCCGGTCATCGGCCCGATGCGCGAACTCGCTGCCTTCGCCACGCTGGAGCGACCGGAATCGAAGTCCAACAGCTCGATGTGCTCGAGCAGCATGGGCACCGGCACCTCGTCGAGGCTGTCGTAGACGGCGCTCATCAGACGCTCCTTGGTGGAATCGAAACTGAGCGTCTCCAGCGCGATCGACTGCCGCTCCCCTGCGAGTCGCCCGCGAGGCAGGAGCACGATGGTTGCAAAATCGGCACGTTGCTCGTCGAACGGGATGCCCTTCAACATCCGCTCCAGGTCACCGCTCGAACCCGAATCGCACGTCTCGAGCAGGTGGTCGCTGAGCGCGATCATCGTCTCCGTGGATTGGGCCTCGCCAACGAGTCGACCCAGGTTCGTCGCGCTCGGATCCGACAGCTTGCTCATCCCCATCGTCAGCAACTGATCGATCACCGGCGTGAACTCGCCCTTGCCGCGCGTGCGGATGATCTGGATCCCGTCGTTGCCCGTGACGATGCTGACCTGGACCGACTCGTTCCCCTTGGCGTCCCTGGCGAGGCGACCGGGGACGGCGACCGCATCGGTCAGCAACAGCAGGTGATCCGTGTCGATCGAAGGCGTCCGTTCCAGGACCGCGATCAAACGATCGTGATGCTCGCGCGTCTCGGGCAACGGGGTCGTCCACAGCGTCTCGCGCGTCGCGCGCACGTCGTTGGTCGTGGCCAGGACGGCCGCATCCGGGAACGTCTGGGCGAAGGGAGGACCGTCGCGACGCGGGACCGACCACTGGGACGACGTTTGACTGCACGAGAACAGGGCGGCGAGGAGCAGCGGGATCGCAAGGAGATAGCGCATGACGTGGGCAGGGTTGGGGGTCCGGATGGAACCCCTGGGCAGGGGTCGATTCTCTTATTCCGATTCCGATCGCGCCATTACCGATTCCGGGGGTGAATTCCCTCGGACGGTGCGAGAAGGCAGGTGCGGGCGCGTTCGACACGCCGCACGGCGGGATTGCTCACCGGGACATCCGGACACCGGAACTAGAGACCCCCACGGCGGCTCGCAACCGGAGGTCGAGGTGTCGGGGCTTGTACCGCGGACACGAGGTTCCAAGGATGCGCTCCATGCATCCCATCGCCCAGCCGCTCACGCGCACCACACGCGGGCTCCTCGTCCTGCTCGCTTGTTTCGCCGCGTCCTGTACGTCGTATCGCAACGTCTTGATGACACAAGCGCCGACACGGATCCAGGAGAACGAGAGTGTGCGCGTGACGACGATGGCGGGCGAGGAGTTCGTGTTCCGCGTGGCCTCGATCGACGAATCGAGCATCTCGGGCCCCGAGCGCACGTTCCCCTATTCCGAGCTCGTCATGATCGAACGCAGCGAGATCGACGTCATGGACTCGCTGTTCATGTACCTGCTGGCAGGCCTGGCCCTCTTGCTCCTCTAGGAGCCTGTCCACGTCCTCCCCGTAGCGCCGGGAGT
>JAJDEX010000298.1 GCA_029259575.1 Planctomycetota bacterium
GGCGTACCTGCGCAGGCTCACCGCCGACATCGTGGAGGACCGGCTCGAGGACCTCACGCGCGAGTGCGCGGCCGAGATCCTCAAGGACCAGTCACGCTAACGACCAACCAACGGGGCCCGCTCGGGCTCCGCACCCGTCACCACCCCCATCCCTCGCATCGTGAAATCGACCCCCTTCGCATCGCTCCCCAGTTGGATCGGACTGGCGCTCGCTTCGACCCTGCTCACGGCCTGCGCGAGCTCCATCAAGATGGAGGTTCACGCTTCGAACGTGGACCAGATCGGCAAGGTCTACGTCATGGTCTCCGCCGACATCTCGGACAACATGAAGGGCCAGGACTACCGGCCGCTCATCCTCGGGAACGGCCTGGACAACCTGATCCATTGCGTGGCCGAGGTGGATGCGACCGGATGGACCGTGACGAAGCCGCCCACCTCGGACACGCTCGAGTTCGAGCCGATCTCGGAGCCGGATGAGCCGCCCGTCGCACGCATCTCGGTCGACGAGGCGTTTCTCGAGAAGAACCCCGAGGCCATGCTGGGCATCGTCGTTCGCACGACCAACGACGATCTGGTCGGCGGTTACTGGGACAGCGGAACGCTCATAACCAGCGAGGGTCTCACGATCCAGGTGAGCGAAACCGGCGCGGTGACCTTCAATCCGGGCGGCTGAGACATGCCTGTGAACCAAAGCCCGAGTGTTCTGTGGCGGGAGGGCATGTTCCTGTGCCCCCAGCACCTTCAAGCGTTCCACCGCGAGTTGGAGGGCCGGATCCATACCGGGGAGGTCCTCGGTCGGCCCGGTGGTTGGGGCATCCTTTCGCTCTCCATCGACGAGGAGGCCCTCGAGCGCGACGTGCTGCGCATCGCCGAGTGCCGGGCGGTCTTCCGGGACGGCACGCTCGCGGCGTTCCCCGAGAACTCCGTCGTGGCGCAGAGGGAGTTCACGGACTCGCTCAAGGGAACCACGCTCGACGTTCATCTCGGAATCCCCGCGCACCAACCGGGCGTCTCCGAACTCGACGATTCGACCGGCAAGGCGCGCTATCAGGCGACTTTCCAGAACTCGTACGACGCCAACCGGGCCAACGAAGCGCGCGACATCGAGTTCCGCATCCTGCAGGGGCGCCTCTTCTTCGGGGACGAGGATCGCAGCGGTCACGAGACGATTCCGATCGCCCGCATCGAGCGTCGCGGTCGCCCCGTGGCCGTCTCCGTCCTGTCCGAGGTGTTCGTGCCCCCGCTGCTCGAGTGCGGCGGGTCCGGAGCACTCATGAAGCGCTTGATCGAGCTCGCCGAAGCCGTCCGCGCCCAGTCGCGGGACCTGGCGGCGCGGATCCCGAACACCACGGCGCTCTCCAGCGTCGAGAAGGGCGCCGACATCGCCGGCTTCGTGAAGCTCCAGGCCGTCAACCAGACGGTCGCACAGATGGAACAGATGACCCGCGTTCCGGAGTTGCACCCGTACGAGGCCTACATGACGCTCGTGCAGGCCGTCGGCAACCTCGCCATCTTCGGTTCCGACCGCATGGTGCCCAAGTTGCCCGCCTACGATCACAACGATCTCGAAGCCGGCTTCGGTCGATTGATCGAGACCGTGCACTCCTTGATCCCGGCCGAGGTCACCGTTCCCTACGACACGATCGCGTTCCAGAAGGACCCCGTTCGCGAGGGCTTCTTCCTGTGCGACGTCCCGGCCGAGTGGTTCGAGAAGAACCCGCTCATCTTCCTCGGTGTCGAGCTCGCCAAGCCCGCCGAAGACGTCGTCCGCCTGGTGGGCACCGGCCTGAAACTCCTGGCCGAATCCGACCTCGACCGGGTCCTGCAAGGGGTCGTTCCCGGCATTCAGATCGAGCACGTCCGCACGGCGCCGCTCGCGTTCCCCAAGCGGCCCGATCTGCACTTCTTCCGCATCGATTCCGAGGGCGATTCGCGGGCCGCATGGCTCAAGGTCGTCGAGGCGGAACAAGCCGTCGTGCTCAGCGCTCTCGGCGCCGAGGGCGACGTCGGCCTTCATCTCTACGCTGAGCTCCGGGGCTCCTGATCCATGGCAGACAACCAACGGACCCTGTCCGATGCGTGCGCACCGCTGTTCTTGATGCTCAGCGCGTTCCGCCGCAATGCGGCGACGGCGACGACCACGATCAAGGACCTCAAGGTCACGCTCCAGCGCGAGTTCGATCGCGTGCGGACCGAATGCGAACGGGACCCCAGGCTGCACCCGCAGTTCGAGCGGGCCTTCTACGCGTTGGTGGCCACGGCGGACCAGGTCGTGCTGTCGTCCGCTTGGTCCCAGCGCGCCGGCTGGTCGATGAACCTGCTCGAGACGCACTACTTCGGTCGCGCGGAAGGTGGCACGGAGTTCTATCGGCTCGTCGACGCGATCCTGGACGAGGGCGGTGACTCCGCCGCGGACATCGCCAAGGAGCTCTTTCGCTGCATGGCGATGGGTTTCCAGGGCGAGTTGATGGGCGAGCGCACCGAACTGGACCGCCGCCGCAGGCAGCTCTTCGAGAAGGCCCGCCTGGCGGGTTCCGTGGGCGAGACGCTCACTCCCGACGCCTACGGTCGCAACGCGAGCCGGGACATGACCAAGCTGCCGACCGTCGGCATCCTGCGCATGGTCGCCGTCACGATCGCCGCCCTCATCGTCTTCAAGCTGGGAGCGGTCGTCGTGACCAGCGCTTCCACGTCCGAGGTTCGCGAGAGGGTCGAGGGCGTCGTCACCGGCCTCTCCGCCGAGGGCGCGTCGACCGATTCCACCGACCCGGACGGCGAGTAGCAATCCATGCAGAACATCACATCGAATCGACGTCTGCTGGGTGCTTTGGGGCTCGGAAGCGTCGTGGCCATCGGGGCCGCGTTCTGGATTCCGGAGCCGGTCCGATCGATCGCCAAGCCGATCATCATCGGCCTCGTCATCGTCCTGGTTCTGTTCATCGGCATCCAGTTCCTCGTGCAGTGGATGCGCCGCAAGAAGCAGTCCCAGTTCGACGCGGGCGTTGCGGCCAAGGAGGGCATCGATGACCGCAAACGGGAATGGGAGCAGTGGACCGAGGAGCTCTCCCGCCAGGGAATCGACCGGTACGACCTGCCCTTCTACCTGCTGGTCGGGGAGCCGCAATCCGGCAAGAGCGTGTTGCTGCAGAACTCGGATCTGCACTTCCCGTTCGGCCAGACACGGCTCTCGGGAATCGGCGGTACGCGCGGCTGCGACTGGTGGTTCACCGAGGAAGCCGTCGTGCTCGACCTGGCGGGTCGGCTGTTCACCCACGAGGGCGGCCAGAGCGACGAGGCCGAGTGGGAGGCCTTCCTCGACCTCCTCTCGAACTTCCGCCCGATGTGTCCCGCCAACGGGATCATGCTGGTCATTCCCTGTGACGGACTCCTCACCGACAGCCCGGATGCGCTGACGCGCAAGGCCAGTCGGATCCAGGGCGCGTTGTTGACGCTGACGGGCAAGTTGCAGGCCCAGTTGCCGGTCTACGTGATCCTGACCAAGGCGGATCGGATCTTCGGCTTCGCCGAGACGGTCCACCGCATGGAGTCCGACCAGCGGCATCAGATGTTCGGCTGGTCCCGCGAGGCCGAGCACTACGACGACCCGATGGACCTCATCGAGATCCGCGCCGGGTTCGACGCCATGGCCGAGCGCGCTTCGGTCCTGCGCGACTCGATGCTGGCCAGCGCACGGCTCCCCGAGGCCCAGGGCGAGGTCGACCGCATGTACGGGTTCCCCGAGGAGCTGCGCGGTCTGTACCCGTCGCTCGAGGTCTACCTGAAGCGGATCTTCTCGGAGTCGACCCTGATCGATCACGTCTTTTTCCGCGGCCTCTACCTGACCAGCGGTCTGCAGTCCGGAGCGCCCATCGCCAACGTCTGTGCCGAGTTGATCGGCGGCCCCGGCGAAGCGGACCGGCGCGACCTCGAGGGATTGTTCACCCGCCAGCAGGCCTACTTCATCAAGGACCTCGTCCGGCGCCGGGTGTTCAGCGAGCGCGGCCTCGTTCGTCCGACCCGCGGACGCGTCTCCAGGGCGCGACGCAACGCGTGGGCGGGCTACGGCGTCTCGGCCCTGATCGCCGCAATCACCGTCATCTGGTGCATCGCGTACCTGGTCAAGCAGGCCGGCACCGAGCGGGTCTCCAAGTTCGACTCGGCGATCGTGGCGGCCGAAGAGCTGGACCGGAATGCCGGGAGCAACGCGATCCTCGGGGCGTTGGACGAGATTCACACCGCCGTTCTGGCGGACGAGTCGGCGCTGGAGGGCATGGGTGGCCGCAACCAATCCATGGCCAAGCTGTACCGAGCTGTCTTCGACCTGCAGTTGATCCCGGAGCTGCGCCGCAAGGCGGAACAGGAGCTACGCGCGGCCGTCACGGCCCTGAACGACCCCCGGGCCACCCAGCGCTTCTCCGACCTCCAACGGGCGACGCGGCGCGCGATCCTCCTGTTGAACGACATCGAACTCGGCTCGTCGCGGGACGTGGCGGACCTCAAGTCGCTCTTCGACGCGCCCGACCTCGCCGCCTTCGAGGCGCAGTGGAAGATCCGCTCGGGTGACGAGCACGCGGGCCATCCGATCCAACCCTCGCCGGCCAAGTCTCCGGTCGACGGGTCGCTTTCGGGCGACCTGCAAGCGGTGGTCACCCTGTTCGAGGGCGGCTTGTTCGATCGCGCCATCACGCCCGGGGATCCGCTGCAGGCCGACGGCTTCGCCGGCCTCGGGATCTCGTGGATCGAACTCTCCAGCTCGCACAAGAAGCTGTCGAACCTCGATCTGACCAAGCAAGCCAGCGACAAGACGGTCACGGCGGCCGCCAACACCTACGCCGCCGCCTATCGCCACCTTCGCGATCCCGGCAACAAGCAGGTCCTGCGGATCACCGAGGACACGCCCTACGAGATCCCGCTGCACCTCGTGGCCTCGGCGCTCCAGGAGGGTCTCCACCAGTCCATGTGGCGGGACTTCTACGCCGCCTACCGACCCAGTGTTCTCGAGGCCGGCTGGAAGCGCTACCAGGACAACATCCAGAGCAAGTATCAGGCGGTCACCGGCGATGCGCTGGGCCTCGCGGCGCGCGCTGCGACGTACGATCCCGCGCGGCCGAACGACCCCGAGAACCCCAAGGAAGCGAAGACGGTTCGGTCGGACGACACCCGCCTGACCGCGATCCAGAACGACGCGTGGAGTCGTGTTTGCCAGGAGAACGTTCTGCCGCCCACCGCGGCCACCAAGGACATCGGTGGCATGCTGCGGAAGGCGATCGCGAACCACCTCCCGGATCGCTCGACGACCGCTGATTCCGAGGCCGAACTCACCGCGGTCGAGCGCATCCTGGCCTCCAAGATCCTCGTGCTCAGCGCCGATCATCTGGAGAAGCTGGCGTCCGAGACGGACGATCAGCTCTTCGTGGCTCATCTCGGACAGGCGGAAGCCCCCGACACGACGGGTCGCTCTCCCGAAGCGCGGGTCTTCCTGCACCTTGCGGAGCTCGCCAATCAACTCGAGAGCCCGAAGTGGCACTCCCGTTCGAGCCAGGCCTTCCAGCCCTGGTTGGCGGCGTTGCAGCCTCGATTGAAGACGTGCATCCAGGCGGACGCCCAGATCTGGGTCGGGCCCGAGGAGCGCGCGGCGGATCCGGCGGTCGCGGCCGCCTTCTCCCGCAGGACCGACGACACCGGGTTCAACCGGGACGCGGGACGCGCCTGGTCCGAGTACTTGAGTCAGCTCGAGGTCGTCCTGGATTCAGCCTGGGGAGCCTACGAGAACCAGCGCAAGGCCGAGGCGTCGAACGGCTCGGCCACGCCGCAGCTGATCGTTGCGATCGGGACTCACCTCCAGACGGTCGGCGCGCTGGGGGTCGAGGACGCCCAGCACAGGAAGTGGTTGGACGGCGACGTCGCCAACCTGCTCGAGGCCCACTTGACCAAGCAGCTCACCAACTTCGACAAGAAGACGAACTGGGATCTCGGCTCCCACTTCAGCCAGGTCAAGTCCTGGCTGGACGGCGGCACCTTGAAGAGCTGGGAGAAATCGGTCGAGGGTGCGGACGACGACCGCGAATACGGTCTGCTCATCGACAACGACGACAACCCGCCGCTCGTCCCCATGCTCAAGGCGATCCACAGTGCGCCCGGTCTGGGCTCCTCCGGACCCGGGGCTGGGTCGAAGGTCGGGCTCGCGGCCGTGGCGGCTCGGTTCGAGGTGTTCCTGGGCTGGTCCAAACCGCTCCGCCGCAGCTACGAGGACAGCCACTGGGTCGACACGGTCGACAAGCTGATCGACCGCATCGCGGGCGAGGACCATCAGGACTGGGACCGGATGTACGAGATCGAGCGTGCCGAGAAGGCCCTCGCAGTCCGCGTGCTGGAAGATGCCAAGAACGCGCCCGCCACCTTCGCGGAACAAGCCGCGAAGGAGTTGTTGAACGACATCAAGGCCGAGGTCCTGGGCGACCTGCGAGCGGCCTATCTCCGGGACGTCGTCACCCTGACCGACCAGAACTCCAGCTTCCTGGACATGCTGGTCGAGCCCAAGAGCCCGTGCCTGAAAGGCATCAAGGGTCAGGTGTTCAACAAGGGCCTCAAGGACGTGCTCGCCCCCAAGAGTGGCGCGTACGACCAGCTGCGCGCGAAGTTCCTCCTGATTCCGGACGGCGAGAACCGGAAGATCGCTGCGATCCGGCCGACCGGGACCACGGACGACACGTGGGTGTTCGATCGGTTCCTCGAGGAGCTTCAGGCCTACGTCTGGCGCGTTCCCGGTAAGGGTCTCGAGGACCAGGACGCGGCGGTCTCCTTCGTGAAGGTCGGAACGAACTCGATCTGGGCGCTGCCCGGCGGATTCCACGAGTTCCAGACCAGCTACTGCGGCGGCAGCGAAGCCGACTTCGTCAGCAAGATCAAGACCATCAACCTGACCTGGAAGTTCGACTGTCTCGAAGGGCTGAAATTCGTGATCAGCGACTCGGACGGGCTTCAATCCAACGTCGTCGGGGGCCTGGCACCCATGCTTCTGGTGTGGGAGTTCGGGACGAAGGTCGAAGGCTCCGAGAAGCTCTACGAGGTCAAGATCCCGTTCGGTCGGAACACGGAAGGCGTCGAGATGCACGCCACCATGAACGTGGATGTCGGCAACCTTCCGCGTCGCCCGACGGTGCTTCCCAAGTAGTCATGTTCTCCGCGTTCAAGAAAGAGCGGCCGACCCTCCAGCTCTACGGCAAGCTGCCCCTGGCCAAGGACTATCTGCGCGTCGGCGCAGGGAAGGGCAACGGTCAGGTCCTGCGCGACTGGATGGACCAGGCGTACTCCACGAACGCGGACCGCGGCGAGCTGCCGGCCTTTCCGTGGCCGGTTCGATTCCTCATCGGGATTCCCGGCGCGGATCCGATCCAAGGTGTCGGCTGGTCGTCCACGGACGCTGGCGGGCACCGACCGTTCCCCTTCGCGATCTTCGTCGAACGGAAGAAGAAGGCGCTCCTCGCGGAGTGTCGAGCCGGTTTCGAGTCCAACGCCCCCGTCTGGACCGAACTGGAGGAGAAGCGGGGCATCATCGAGAACGTCGACAACGGCGAGGAGTTCCTCGTGCGCATGCGTGGGCGCGAGATCGAGATCGACCTGACCCCGCGGCCGGATCCGGCCCTCGATCTGGGCGCGTGGACCAGCGCGCTGTGGCCCGAGGAGGGTCAGAACGGGCTCGTGAACGTGTTGAGCGACGTGGCTCGCGAGACGACGGGTTCGGTTCGCAGTCCGATCCGCTTGCCCCTCGCGACCGGGATGCCGGCCGAGCCCCAGGTCCACGCCTGGTGGCGCGCGCTCGTGGCGTTGAAAGCGCTCGGCGATGACGTTCCCACCGTCTTCTTCCCCGCCGGACAGCCCACGGGCGACGAGCCGTCCCACGTCACGTTCTTTCGCCAAGCCATGCGCCCCGGTGATGCCCATTGGGTCAGCTCCTCGCGCCGTCATCATGGCCTCGGACCCACGGACCACGGTCCCGCACAGCCCCTTCAGGCCGAGGGGAACGTGACTCGATCGGAGTCGGCTTCGACCCTCGCCGACTCGATGAAAGGGGCGCTCGCCACCGCCCGCGCACGCAGCTGAACCGACCGGACCCGGCTTCCCTTGCGGGATACTGGGGCTGGACATACGATTCCAAGACTCTACCTATTCCTCCTGCTGGAGTGGGTTCCCCCCTACCCCGAGGGTTCGGGTCACAACCCGATCGACGACCGCCACATGGGTTCTCCCGCCATCCTCGACTTCGACTCGTTGCTCCAGCCCATTCCTGGAGAGTCGCCCGTGGGATCCGATCCGCGCGAGGACGATTCGCCCACGCCGATCTTCTACGAGATCAAGGATGCCCGTTCCGCCGCGACGTCCGCGGCGCGCCAAGGGGAGTTCGAGGATGTCGTGGGTGGGGCTGAAGCCGTGGCCTGGGGACCCGTCACCGAGGTCGGCAAGACGATCCTGAAGGAACGGGCGAAGGACCTGCAGGTGGCGACCTGGATGACCGAATCCCTGTCCCGGTCCCATGGTTTCGCGGGCATGCGGGATGGTTTCAAACTCACGCGCCTGCTCATCGAAACGTTCTGGGACGGCGTGTTCCCCGTTCCTGATGAAGATGGCATGGAGACCAAGGTGGCACCGATCGCCGGCCTGAACGGGGCCGGACGCGAGGGCACCTTGATCGCGCCGATCCAGCGCATCCCCATCACCGAAGGGGGGAGCAAGGGGCCCTTTGCCTACTGGGACCTCGTGCGCGCCGAGGAGACCGAACGTTTCGACGACGAACGCAAGGCGGCCCGCATCGCCGAGGGTGGAGCCACGCTCGAGGACATTCGCACCGCCTGCGCCGAGACGTCCCAACCGTTCTTCATCGAACTGGTGGACGACATCCAGGGGGCCTTGGGCGAATGGAAGGCGCTCGAGGCCGCGCTCGGTGAGCGCTGCGAGGGCCAGGACCCCCCGACCTCGCGGGTTCGCGACATGCTCCAGGACCTGCATACCGGCATCCTGCGCGTGGTGGGCGACCGACTTCCCGCCCAGGACGCGCCGCCCCAGCCCGTCGCCGAGGGAAGCCCCTCCGCAGGCGACGCTCCCGCCGCCGCCGCCCCGCCGACCCAGCCCGCTGGGGCGATCCAGTCCCGCGAGGACGCGCTGGCCGCCGTGACCAAGATCGCCGAGTTCTTCCGCAAGTCGGAACCGCACTCGCCCATCCCCTTCCTGCTCGATCGGGCCGTCAGGTGGGGGCGTATGCCCTTGCCGGCCCTCTTGAACGAGCTGATTCCCGACTCATCCGCGCTTTCGACCTTCGATCAGCTCACCGGAGTCCTGGGTTCCAAGAACCCTGAGTGACCCCACCACGTCCACCCCCCCAATCCCCAAGGCATACCTTTCATGGCCAGCATTCACGACAAACTCAAGCGAGTCCGCAAGCCGCGCGTTCACATCACCTACGAGGTGGAGACGGGCGGTGCGCAGGTCGAGCGCGAACTTCCGTTCGTGGTCGGCGTCATGGGCGACTTCTCCGGCAACCCGGACAAGCCCCTGAAGTCGATCAAGGACCGCAAGTTCACCCAGATCGATCGCGACAACTTCAACGACATCATGGCCAAGACGGCGCCCGAGTTGAACCTGAAGGTCGACAACACCATCGCCGGCGACAACAGCCAGATGGCCGTCAACCTGAAGTTCAACAGCATGGACGACTTCGAGCCCGCGAAGGTCGCCCAGCAGGTCGAGCCGCTGCGCAAGCTCATGGAGACGCGCGCGCGCCTGAACGATCTGATGACCAAGGTCGATCGCTCGGAAGACCTCGAAGGCATTCTCGAGAAGGTGCTGCAGAACTCGACGGACCTCGAGAAGCTGCAGAGCGAGTTGGGCCTGGGTGCGTCAGCGCCCACGCCTCCGCCGAGCGAAGGCGGCGACGAGCCCACCCAGGGAGGTGAGTGATCATGTCGAACCCCGAATCCCAAGGTGCGCCCCAGGGCGCGTCCGAATCCGTCGAGGCCGGCGCCAGCATCCTGGACCAGGCGATCAGCGCGACGCGCCAGACCGAGCCCAACCGCGCCCAGGAGCTCCTCGAGACCCTCGCGGCCGAAGCTCTCAGCGGTACCGTCACCTGGAACAAGAACCTCACGGTCACGTTCAACGACGCCATCGCTGCGATCGATCGCACGATCTCGAAGCAGCTCGGCGCGGTCATGCACGCGCCCGAGTTCCAGAAGCTCGAAGGCTCCTGGCGTGGTTTGAACCACCTGGTGATGAACTCCGAGACGGGCTCCGGCCTGAAGATCCGGATGTTCAACGTCGCCAAGAAGGAGCTCGCGAAGGACCTGGCGAAGGCCGTCGAGTTCGACCAGAGCGAGACGTGGAAGAAGCTGTACGAGAACGAGTTCGGTTCACCTGGCGGCGAGCCGTACGGCGCGCTGATCGGAGACTTCCAGTTCACGAACCACCCGGACGACATCGACCTGTTGACCAACATGTCGAACGTCGCTGCGGGCTCGTTCTGCCCCTTCATCAGCGCCCCGAGCTGCGAGTTCTTCGGATTCGACAGCTGGGAGGAGCTCTCGAAGCCGCGCGACCTCGAGAAGATCTTCGAGTCGAAGGAGTACACGAAGTGGCGCTCCTTCCGCGACACCGAGGACTCGCGCTTCGTCACCATGGTGATGCCGCGCACGCTGGCCCGCATGCCGTACGGCGCTTCGACGTCGCCGGTCGAGGAGTTCAACTTCGAAGAGGTCAACGCCGATGGTGGAGGCACCACCGAGGGCATGCACCACGACGAGTACTGCTGGATGAACGCGGCCTACGCGATGGGGACCACCTTGACCAATGCGTTCTCCGAGCACGGTTGGTGCACGGCGATCCGTGGTGCCGAGGGTGGCGGCAAGGTCGAGAACCTGCCGACGCACACCTTCCGCAGTGACGATGGCGACATCGACGCGAAGTGCCCGACCGAGATCGCGATCACGGACCGCCGTGAAGCGGAACTCTCCAAGGTCGGCTTCCTGCCCCTGTGTCACTACAAGAACACCGACTACGCGGTGTTCTTCGGTGCGCAGAGCACGCAGAAGCCGAAGAAGTACGACAACCCGGACGCCACGGCGAACGCGGCGATCTCCGCTCGCATGCCCTACCTGATGGCGACGGCGCGTTTCGCGCACTACCTGAAGGTCATGGCTCGCGACAAGATCGGCTCCTTCATGGAGGCCAGCGATTGCGAGAGTTGGTTGAACAGCTGGATTCAGACCTACGTCAACGGAAACGCGCAGTCGGGTCAGGAGATGAAGGCCAAGTACCCGCTCGCCGAAGCGCGGATCGAGGTCAAGGAGATCCCTGGTGCGCCCGGCTCCTACAACGCCGTCGCCCACCTGCGCCCGTGGCTCCAGATGGAAGAGTTGACGGCCTCCATGCGGATGGTCGCGAAGATTCCCAGCAAGGGCTGATTCGACACCAAAGGGATGGCGGCCGGGCACGTGTCCGGCCGCCAGCTCGGACCTGAATTGCCGACCGCAGCGCTCAACTCCGTCTTGTTCGAGACGTCTCGGAAACTCGAGGCGAGTGAAGACCGGGTTGCGCGCTTCCTTTCGCTCGGGGAGACCTGGGAGGCGCTCGGCTATTGGTTGTCCACGACTTCGAGTTCGACCGAAGTCAGTCGGGACCGCGTGGTCGGCGAGCTGGTGCTCGCGATCTCGAGGATCGACAAGCTGATCTCGGATCAGTTGAACGTCATCCTGCACGATCCACTCGTGCAACGCATCGAGTCGACCTGGCGCGGGCTGCGTCATCTGACGCAACAAGTGGCCGACGGCGACAACGTCAAGATCCGCTTGCTCGACATCTCCTGGCGCGAACTCAGCCGCGATATGGATCGCGCTGTCGAGTTCGATCAGAGCGAGATCTTCGACAAGGTCTACACGCAAGAATTCGGCACTCCCGGCGGCGAACCCTACGGCGTTCTGATCGGCGACTACGAAGTGACGATCCGTCGATCCGCGCAGCACAAGGACGATGTGGGTACGCTCCGCGGCATGTCCCAGGTCGCTGCGGCAGCCTTCGCGCCGTTCATCGTCGCCGCGTCCCCCGAACTGTTCGGCCTGGATTCGTTCCGCGAGCTCGAGCGGCCGATCGATCTCACGCGCACCTTCGGCGATGCCACGTACACCGGGTGGAACTCCCTGCGCCGCATCCCCGACGCTCGCTTCGTGGGTCTGACCTTGCCGCGAATGTTGATGCGCCGACCTTGGCAGGATCTGGGCTATCGCAGTGACGGGTTTCGATTCCACGAGGACTCCAGCATCGCCGGTGGGGGCGGCCTGCTCTGGGGCAACGCGGCGTTCGCGCTCTGCGAAGTCCTCATCCGCGCCTTCGTCGAGAACGGCTGGATGGCAGCGATCCGCGGCGTCAGTCGCGATCTGGAGGTCGGCGGCATCGTGACCCAGCTCGCACAGGACTGGCACAACACCGACAAGCCGGGACTGATCTCGAAGGGTTCGCTCGAGGTGCAGCTGACGGACGATCAAGAACTCGAACTCAGCGAGCTCGGCTTCATCCCGCTGATCGATTGCCAGGGCACCGGGTTCGCCGCGTTCTACGGCAACCAGTCGATGCAGGATTGGCGGCAGGGGGGGGCCTCGCCCCGAGCGGCCACCCATCTCGAAGTCAACGCGAAGCTGTCCTCGATGCTGCAGTACATCTTCTGCGTCTCGCGCTTCTCGCACTACGTCAAGGTGCTGGCGCGCGACCGCGCCGGTTCGTACACGACCGCTCGCCAGGTCCAGGACATGCTCACGAACTGGCTCATCAAGTACGCGACCGCGAACCCGGGCGCGACGGCCGACATGCAGGCCAAGTACCCGCTGCGCGACGCCAAGGTCGAAGTCCGCGACACGCCCGGGGCGCCGGGTGTCTACGCCTGCGTCGTCCATCTTCAACCGCACTACCAACTCGACGACCTGGACACCTCGGTCAAGCTCGTCACGGAACTCTACGCCGGCCACGAACTGTGATCCCATGACCATCGAGACCCTCCTGAAAGAAGGCCAGATCCAAGAGGCCATCCAGACCCTGAACGGCGAGATCCGCAGCAAGCCGAGCGCGATCGATCGTCGCGCCCTTCTGTGCGACCTCTTGTGCATCACGGGCGACTTCGTGCGCGCCGACACGCAACTCGATGCGATCGGCAAGCTCGCACCGGAGTCGCAGGCCGGCGTGTCCCTGGGCCGTCAGCTGATCCGCGCCGAACAATGGCGCCAGGAGGTCTTCACCCAAGGCCGCGTTCCCGAGTTCCTGACGGAAGCGAATCCGCGGATGCAGCTTCACCTGCGCGCGTTGATCGCCTTGCGCGATGGCGACTCCGCCGCAGCGCACCAGCTGTTGACGGCGGCCGAGGAGATGCGGAACCCCGTTCCGGGCACGCATGGCGGCACGGCCTTCGATGACTTCCGTGACTGCGACGACGTGGTCGGCGGTGTGCTCGAGGTTCTGACCAGCACCGGCAAGTACTACTGGGTCCCGATGGAGGACATCCGCACGCTGGAGTTCCGCGAGGCCACGCGCCCGCGCGACGGCTTGTGGCGACAGGCGCAGTTGGAGGTCGAGAACGGTCCGACCGGCGAGGTGTACATCCCGGTGCTCTATGCGCCGGCGCCCGACATCGAGAACCCCGACGCGCTCCTGGGCCGCTCGACCGAATGGAGCGAGGACGAGCCCGTTCGCGGAACCGGCCACCGCACGTTCCTGGTCGGCGAGGACATCTTCGCCCTCCACGAACTCTCCGAACTGACGTTCGAAGCACCCGGAGCCTGATCCCTTGGACGACGACGACATCGAGGTCCGGCTGAGTCTGCTGGACAACCTGCTGGACGACGACCCGGATCGCACGAGCGACCCGGTCGTGCGTGCCGCTACCGTCCTGCGTCGTTTCAAGGACAGCATCCGCCGCGATCTGGCCGAGTTCCTGAACACGCGCCAACGCTGCCTGTCGTGGCCGAAGCAGCTCAAGGAGCTCAACGGTTCGGTGCTCGACTACGGCATCCCCGACGTGTCGGGATCGACCTTGTCGACCGAGGACGATCGCAAGGAGTTCCTGAGCACCATCTCCAACCTCATTCGCCGCCACGACCCACGCTTCCGGACGCTCAAGATCACGCCCACCGCGAACAAGGAAGCCACGGATCGCACGCTGCGATTCCGCATCCAGGGTGTCATTCGAATCGCGGGTGAGGTCGAGAAGACCAACTTCGATTTCCAGCTCGAACCCGTGTCCCGCGTCTTCAAGTAGCCATGAGCGACCTTCTTCCCTACTACAACCGCGAGTTGGCGTTCCTCCGCAACATGGGCGCGGAGTTCGCCAAGGCGCACCCGAAAGTGGCGGGACGCATTCGTCTGTCGGCGGAGCACATCGAGGATCCGCACACGGCGCGCTTCATCGAGTCGGCGGCGTTCCTGAACGCGCGCACACAACACAAGCTGGACGACGACTTCCCCGAGTTGACGGACGGATTGCTCAGCGTCCTCTACCCGCACTACTTGGCGCCGATCCCGTCGATGAGCATCGCTCAGCTCAAGGCGGATTCGGAGGCGAGCGGCGTGCTCCAGGTCGGCCGCGGCTCCGAGCTCGAGACGGACCGCTCCCACGGCGACCCTTGCCGCTTCCGGACGTGCTTCGACACGGAGGTCTGGCCCCTCGAGATCGAATCGATCAGCTTGGAGGGCACGCCGTTCGCGGCACCCAAGTCGCCCCATGCCAAGTCGTGCGCCGCGGTCCTGAAGATCGCGATTCGAGTGGCGAGTCCGAGCGTGTCCTTGCCGGCCCTGAAGATCCGCAAGCTGCGCTTCTTCCTGAGCGGACAGGCGCAGTTCGTGTATCCGCTCTACGAGACGCTGCTGAACGACGTGGTCGAAGTGGCCGTCGCGGAGGATGCGAACGACCGTCGACCGGCCATCTTCGGTCCCGAGGTGTTGCAACCCTGCGGCCTGGACGAGACCGAGGGCATGCTCCCGTACCCGAACCGATCGGGCACCGAATACCGCTTGCTGACCGAGCTCTTCGCCTTCCCGACCAAGTTCCAGTTCGTCGAGATCGATCTGGGCGAGGACGCCACGTTCCAGGCCTCGGAAGGTCGCGTCGAGATCTTCTGCTACCTGAGCCGCATGCGTCAGGACCTGCAGTCGCACCTGGACGAGTCGTCCCTCGTGCTGGGCTGCACGCCGATCATCAACCTGTTCGAGAAGCGCGCCGAGCCCATCCGCATCAGCCCCCACGAGTTCGAGTACCGCGTCGTGCCGGACTCGCGCCGCATCAAGTCGCACGAGGTCTACCGCATCGATCGCGTGTCCGGGGCAGGGCCCGACGGGAAGCTCCGCGAGTATCGACCGTTCCTCGGTATCGACCATGGTCCCCATGGCGAAGCGACCGATTGTTTCTGGCACGCGATTCGAAAGGGCACCGAGGCCACGATGCAACCGGGCTTCGAGACGTTCGTGCAGTTGGTGAACCTGGGCGGCCAGGCGACGCACGAGGACGAGTGGGTCCTGACCGCGGAAACGACCTGCTTCAACAAGGACCTGCCCTCCAAGCTCCCGTTCGGCGGTGGCCAACCGGGTCTGCGCGCAGGTCAGGACATGACGGGGGTCAAGGAGATCGTCTGCCTGTCCGCGCCGACCTCGACGATCCGACCGCCCAGCGGGCAGGCCGCGCACTGGCGCCTGTTGTCCCACCTGAGCCTGAACTACCTCTCCCTCGCCGGCGAAGAGGGTGCCGCTGCGTTCAAGGAGATCCTGCGGCTCTACGAGTTCGCCTCGTCGCGAGAGATGCTGGTCCTGATCGATGCCATTCTCGAGTTGGAGTGCAAGCCCAAGAACCTGCGCGTCAACTTCGACGGGCAACCGGCCTATTGCCGCGGTCTCGAGATCAGCATCCTGTTCGACGAAGAGCGCTTCGCCGGCAGCGGTCTCTTCCTGTTCTGCACCGTGCTCGAACGCTTCCTCGGCCTGTACTGCTCGATCAACTCGTTCGTTCAGTTCACGGCGCGCTCCAACACCCGCGACGAACCTCTGAAGCGCTGGCCCGCGCGCGCGGGACGGATGCCCCTGATATGAGTCGCACGTTCGATGACGCCAGTCGTTACGACTTCTTCCAGGCCGTCCGCGTCGTGGAGGAGGAGGCCCAGCGCGTCGGTCGCAAGAAGGGGGTGGGCGCCGACCTGCACCCGAACCAGGAGCCGATGCGCTTCACGGTGCACCCGTCCCTGGCCTTTCCCGAGAGCCCTGTTCGTTCGATCACCCCGCCGTCCAAGGACAAGCCGGCCATGGTCGAGGTGCGGTTCTTCGGGATGACCGGGGCCGCCGGCGTGCTGCCGCGGCACTACACCGAACGCATCATCCACCGTGGGCAGGCCAAGGACCGCACGCTGCGCGACTTCCTGGATTCCATCCACCATCGGTCGGTGTCGCTCTTCTACCGGGCGTGGAAGAAGTACCGACTGACGGCATCCTACGAGCCTGGCCAGGTGGCTTCGGCGAAGACCGACCCGGTCTCGACCATCCTGCAGGGCCTGACCGGGATGGGCACGCCGCAGCTCCCGGAGCTTCCGGGTCTCGATCACGACGCGTTGAAATTCGTGGCCGGCCAACTGGGCCGTGTCGCTCGCTCCGCCGCCGCGATCGAAGACGTGGTCAAGAGCCTGCTGCGTGTTCCAGTTCGCCTGCAGCAGTTCGTACCGCGCGACACCCAGCTCGAGCCGCAGGATCGCTCGCGCGTGATGGGCCCGGGCGTAGCACGTGACGACCAGAACCGTCTCGGTCGCGGGTTCCTCTTGGGCGACGAGGTCGTGGATGTTCAGACGTGCGTGCGCTTCTCCTTGGGTCCGTTGACGCTCGAAGAGATGAGTTTCTTCCGGCCCGGCGAACTGGGTGCCCAGCGCCTCGCTTCCCTCGCCAAGATGACGCTGCAAGGCCATCTCGAGGCCGAGTACGAGTGCATTCTCGCGCCCGGCGAATCGCCCGGCATTCGACTCGGGGGCGAGCGGCCCACACGTTTGGGTCACGACACCTGGCTCGAAACCGAGTCGCGCGCTTCAGGCACTCGCGCAGCCACATTCTCGGTGGACAGAAACTGAGAACGGGGACATCCTTTTTCTCAGCTCCCGCCTGCTCCTAGCTCCCCCCTTCGAATCGCGCACGACGCGCTCGCTCCCCATGGCAACCGTGAACCTGAAGTCCCTCGTGGATCGCCTCGACGATGTTTCGAAGCGAGCCCTCGAAGGCGCTGCCGGACTCTGTCTCTCTCGCACGCACTACAACGTCGAGATCGAGCACTGGTTGCTGAAGATCCTCGAGACGTCGGGCTCCGACCTGGAAGCTGTGATCCGCGGGTTCGATCAGGATTCGGCGGTGGTCGTGGCCGAGCTGCAGCGCTCGCTGGACGGCTTCAAGACGGGCAACTCGCGGCCTCCGGCCCTGGCTCCCGCGATCGTGGACCTGGCGAAAGAGGCGTGGCTGGTCGCGTCCTTGACCGCGCAATCCGGTCGCATTCGAAGCGGTCACCTGTTGAGCGCCCTGTTGTCGACCGATTCGCTCGCGCGGCAGATGCGCGACGCCTCCAAGACGCTCCTGTCCCTGTCCGCCGACGCGGTTCAGGCCCAGCTCGAGACGTTGACCGCGGACACCGTCGAAGGTCAGGCCTCGGTCCAGCTGACGACGTCCGAGCCGGGCGCCAAGCCCAAGACCGGTGGCGCGACGCCTTCGCTCGACCAGTTCACCATCGACCTGACGCAGTCCGCGCGCGACGGCAAGATCGACCCCGTGCTCGGGCGGGATTCCGAGATTCGCCAGGTCATCGACATCCTCACGCGCCGTCGC
Source organism: Planctomycetota bacterium (assembly GCA_029259575.1). GTDB lineage: Bacteria > Planctomycetota > UBA1135 > UBA1135 > JAJDEX01. The sequence continues at coordinate 17,872 of JAJDEX010000298.1, forward strand.
CAGAACAACCCGATCCTGACCG
>JAJDEX010000299.1 GCA_029259575.1 Planctomycetota bacterium
AACACGGTCATCATCATGACGACCAACGCGGGTACGGACGCGGTCATGGCGCTGTGCGCCGATCCCGAGACGCGCCCCGAGCCCGAGGCCTTCGTCGAAGCGATGCACCCCGAGTTGCTCAAGACGTTCAAGCCTGCATTCTTGGGGCGCTGCCAGGTCCTTCCGTTCTATCCGCTCGCGGACGACGTGATGAGGAAGATCATCCACCTGAAGCTGAACAAGATCGCCAAGCGCGTCACCGCGAACTACGACGCCGCGTTCACCTACACGGACGAACTCGTCCAGGAAGTGCTGAACCGTTGCACCGAGGTCGAGACCGGCGCACGCAACGTCGACCACATCCTCTCGCAGACGCTCCTGCCCGAGATGGCGGCCGAGTTCCTGTCGCGCATGGCCGCCGGAACCAAGATTCAATCCGTCGTGGCGACCGTCTCTGACAGCGGTGGCTTCACGTACGACTTCGGCCAGGATTGAGGGCTTTCCCCTCGATTGACGGGATTTCGGGCCAGGGGTAACATCACCTCCCTGCGCTCGGGACCCCAACTCCCACGATGGCCGCACGTTGCGCCCTTCGCTCCAAGCAACCAACCGCAAGACACTCACAGAGGATTCCGCTCATGGCCATCTACATCAAGATCGGTGACATCAAAGGCAACGTTACGGCCAAGGGTCACGAAGATTGGATCGAGGTCGAGTCTGCACAGTTCGGCATCGGTCGATCGATTCCGATGGCGGTCGGCACCGTATCGAACCGTGAGGCGTCACACCCCTCGCTCAGCGAGGTCTCGGTCGTCAAGAAGATGGACGACTCCAGCCCCTACCTCTTCCAAGAGGCCTGTGTTGGCAAGTCGGCCAAAGTGCTGATCCATGTCACCAAGACCGGCGAAAAGGCTCTCGACAACATCGTCGAGTACACGCTGGAGCACTCGATGATCAGCAGCTATTCCGTCTCCTCCACGGGCGAGAAGCCCCACGAGTCTCTCTCGTTCTCCTACACCAAGATCGAGATGAAGTACCTCGTCTGGGGCGAGGGTCATAAACAGATCACTCAGATCCCGGTCTCCTACGACCTGGGCACTGCGGTCAAAGGCTGATCGCGCCGAACGTTCACGTATCACCCCGTTGCTCTCATCGAGCGGCGGGGTGGTTTCGTATGGGCCCCACTCGTGGGCCCACTCGTGGGCCGCTGCGAGGAGTCCGCAACGGATGGACGCCCAGGACCCAAGACGCATCCGGGCCACCGTTCGGAAGCCTGAGCGCGCTCCCTACTCGCCGTTCTGCACCTCGACGGGGTCCCGATGGAACCACGCGCTCACGAATCGCGTGCTAGAGTGAGCGTCCCTGGGAGGTGCTCAGCCGCCGACCAGAACGTTCATGCAGCCCAAGACGACCGTTCCACCATGCGCCGTCGAATCACCCATGCGCGCAGCGGGTTTGAAGCCGATCAGCACGGTCGCCGAGCCTTTGACGATCGTGTCCGGCGGACCGACGCAAACGGCCATGTCGCCCATGGAGGCTGCGGGCAGGAACCCGATCAACACGTTGGGAACGCCCGGAGCCGCGATCGGACCGCCCACGTGGGGAACGGGGCCGGTGCACATCGGGCAGACGTGCATGTCGGTCAATCGAGCGGCGGGGGGCATGTCATGAGCCTACGCAAGGATCACCGATGGCGCTAGCCAAGCCCAAGATCCCGCCGCCGGACCGGCACCTCGTCAACGTGGGGGCCATCCTCGAGCGCCCGTTCCTGCACCAACTGCGCATGCCGCTGACCCTGGGGTCGGCGGTCGACGCGACCAAGCTGGACGATCCTGTCGAGGGCGTGACCACGTTCACGTTCCTGGGGACCCAGCTCCTGATGGACGTCTACAAGAACGACGGCTGCGAGAAGACGACCGAGTACCACTACACGGCGGTCGACCCCGCCGAGACGATCGCAGCCCTGAACAAGAAGCGGGTTGAGCTGCAACTCAAGCACGACGGCATGTCGGCCGCGTCCGACTTCGATCCGCTGGCCCAAAAGGCCGTCGCACGCGAGATCAAGAAGGTCGATGAGGCCATCAAGAAGATCACGCTCGAGTCCAAGAAGGGACCGCCGCCGCCCAGACTCGTGCGCTTGACCTTCGTCGAGGACACGGACGGCCAGGTCCTGGTGACCGGCGAGACCACGTTCGAGTACGACGCCGGAGACATCGTCAAGGCGAAGTCCGTGACCCAGACGGACGAGTCTCCACCACGCGTGGACCGGCTCGAGAAGGTCTACACGTACAACGACTTGGGTCAGGTCACCCAGGTCGACGAGGGCGGCGCGGTGACCTACTTCCGCTACGACCCCGTCGGCCGCATGATCCAGACCGATGGGGACTATCTGTCCCAGGCCGAGGACTACCGCGCCTTTCACCGCACGCTGTACACGTACACGCCGCCCGGTGATCCGACGATGACGCCCCCGCCGAACAGTCTGTTGACCTCGCTCAACGACTCCGCGTCGGGGCCGATGGACGAGTGGGCGAAGACGAACCTGAAGCCCGAGACGATGCCCCCGCCCATCCCAGGGGTCGTGCTCGACCTGCCCGAGGACATCGACTACACGGTCGCGTCGGGCACGTTCGCGTACTAACCCCGTTCCCGTTGGGACGCATCGAGGCCAGAGCGTTCACTCAAATCGAAGGCACGATCAACACGTCTCGTGTCGGGAGTACGGTGTCTATCGGGAGTACGGTGTCAGTCACGATCCTCCCGCTAACGCACGATTCGGGCCCGGCAGCGTAGCTTCCGGGCCCGGATCGTGCGGTAGCGGGAGGATAGGGACTGACACCCTACACCCGGTAGTCACCGTAATCCCGACCCGAGACGTGTTGATCGTGCCGACGATTTGTGT
>JAJDEX010000300.1 GCA_029259575.1 Planctomycetota bacterium
GGTTCGGCTGGCGCCACCAGCGTCGATTGGGCCACGTCCACCTTCGGCTCGAACCCGAACGCCAACGCGATCCGCTGGGGCACGATGTACAACGTGCGCTTCACGGCGAACGCGGCTCCGGTCTCCGGCAACATCACCCTCGGCCTCTTCAAGAGCGGTGGCTCGATGGCTGTCGCGGCGGAAGTCCCCGGCACCCCGGTCGGCGGTCCTCTTCCGCCCGCCAACGACACGTGCTTCACGCCCACGCCCATCGCGGGTACCGGTTCCTTCGCTTACGACAGCACCGACGCCACGTCGACGGGCTTCAACGGCGGCGGCGGATGCAACACCAACGTCAACCAGGACGTGTTCCTGCAGTGGACCGCGCCGGCCGACGGTGACTACACCTTCGACACCTGCTCGACGAGCTACAACACGCGTCTCTCCCTGCACAGCGGGGTTGGTTGCCTTGCGAGCTGCATCGGTTCGAGCAACAACAGTTGCGGCAACCAGGAGTCGATCGACGTCAACGGGCTCTTCGCCGGTGACATGATCCTCGTTCAGGTCGGCGGCACGTCGGCGAACGAAGGTCCCGGAACCCTGACCGTCTCGCTCCAGGCCGTTCCGCCCCCGGCGAACGATCTGTGCTCGGGCGCGACGGCCATCAGCGGCGAGGGTGCGTTCAACTACGACTCCTCGAACGCGACCTCCTCGGGCTTCAACGGCTCCGGTGCTTGCACCCCTCCGAACCAGGACGTGTTCTTGCAGTGGACCTGCAACGCCGCGGGCGACTACACCTTCGACACCTGCCTGTCCGGCTACGACACGGTGATGTCGCTGCACAACGGCGTCGGTTGCGCTGCCAGTTGCAACACGTCGAACGACGATTCCTGCGGGCTCCAGAGCTCGGCGCAGGTGTTCGGCTTGAACCTCGGTGACCAGGTCCTCGTCCAGCTCGGTGGCGATGGTGCCGCGGAAGGTGCGGCGACCCTGACCGTCACGAAGAACGTGATCCCGCCCCCGGCGAACGACACCTGTGCTTCGGGCACGGCGATCTCGGGCGTGGGTAGCTTCGCGTACGACACGACGAATGCGACGACGTCCAACTTCAACGGCGGAGGGCCCTGCTCGGCCGCGATCGGTGGCGACGTGTTCTTCGTGTGGACGGCCAACTCGGCCGGCGACTTCCAGTTCGACACCTGCGGCTCGGGTTACGACACGCGGATCGCGCTCCACGACGGTTCGGACTGCAACGCGACTTGCCTCGGTGACAACGACGACAACGTCGGCGCATGTGGCGCCGGAACCCTCCAGAGTTCGGTGACCCTCGTCGGTCTCGGCATCGGCGATCAGGTCCTGGTTCAGGTCGGTGGTTACCAGGCCAACGTCGGTCCCGCGACCCTGAACGTGACGGACGCGACGCCTCCGCCCCCGGCTCCCAGCAACAATGATTGCTCGACGCCCGATTCCCTCAACGGTGAGGGAACGACCGCGTGGAACAACGAGTTCGCGACGACGTCCGGTTTCGACGGTGGTGATGCTGTGAACTGCATGAGCCCCGCCAACGCGGACAACGATGCCCAAGGGCAGTGCCAGAACGACCTGTTCTGGGCCTTCACCGCCCCCTGTGACGGCGATTGGACGTTCGACACCGACGGTTCGCCCGTGGTCGACGACACGCGCATCGCGATCCACGATGGCATCGATTGCTCGGCGACCTGTTTGGCTTCGAACGATGACATCAGCGGCTCGAACTTCCTGTCGTCGGTCACCGTGTCGATCCTCGAGGGAAACACGGTCCTGGTGCAGGTCGGGACCTGGCAGCCGTCGAGCACGACGGGTGACGGCATCCTGAACGTCAGCCGCGCAGGTGGGGCTTGCCCGACCTTCGGGGTGACGATCGGTTGTGACCCGGCGAACAACCACATGGGTGGCACTTCGGCCAAGCTCGACAACAGTTCCTTCGGCAGCGGTGTCGGCTCGGGCCTGCACCTCGCGGGCCACGACGGTCCGGCACTGCAGTGGGGCTTCTTCCTGGTCTCGGCTGGTGGGGGAGGCAACCTCACCGTGAACTCGGGTGTGCTCTGCCTCGGTTCGCCGATGGGGCGCTACACCTTGAATGCCGCTACGAACCAGGGTCTCCCGCAGCTGAACTCGATCTGTCGCTTCGACGCGTCGGGCAACCTCGAGAACTTCGCCGGTACGGGAACCTCGAACGGTGGCTACGGCTACGACGTGCCGCTGGAACTGCCCTACACGCCTGCGGGTCAGATGATCCAGTCGGGTGAGACCTGGTACTTCCAGCTCTGGTTCCGCGACTTCATCGTCACGCCCGGCGACTCGTCGAACTTCAGCAACATGATCGAAGCGACGTTCCCCTGATCGGGAGTCGCCCAGCGGTCGGGGCCGAGTTCGTCTCGGCGCCGACCTGGCATGCACCGGGGGCGTCTCTTCGATCGCGAAGGGGCGCCCCCGATTCTTGATGTGAGAGCCGCGACGAGGGGAGCCGTGGACCGCTCGTCGCCGGACTCGAGCGTGGGTCCAAGCGGTTGAACGTTCCTTCCGAATCGCCTGAGCTTGGCCGAATCATGTCCCAGGCTGACAAAACGGCCCTCGGACGGCCGGAATGGGCGTTCCCAGGAACCCCGAGTCCGCAAAGCACGTCAGGATTCCCTGAACCTGCACTTCGAATCCACACTCGCGCTCCGATACGGGCGCTCCTCCAGATGATCTCCAGACTCCTCACGCTCGGGGCCGCGCTGCTCCTCGCGCCCAATCTCGCCACCGCCCAGACCTGTGCCACACCCTCTTCGGGTCCCGACGTCATCGTCGGTTCCTTGAGCGGGATCTCCGACTGGGGCGGCGTCGGATCGACGGCCGGTTACTCCATCGGGACCACGTCCTGCAACTTGGGCGATCAAACGCTCAGCTGGATCTCCAACACCAACCAGCACCCGGTGATCGGGCAGAACATCTACCGCCTGCACGACGGTCGCTTCGAGCAGATCGGTCAGGGCTGGCTGAAGCACGGATTCCTGGCGCTCGCGCAGAGTCTTTGTTGCCCTTGCAACAACCCCGGGACCGGATCTCAGTTGGGCATCGGTTGCTCCGACCCCTACGGCTCGGGGTTGAACGGCAGCCAGAGCGGTCTCGGCCCGCGCAGCGAGGTGAACCCGTCCACGGGCTTCTTCCCGTATCCGTTCACGCACGGCAACCAAGGTTCGTCGGGCGACGCGATCTACAAGCGGATCCAGGTCGCGCACGACGACCTGGACTCCAGTTCGTTCCCCGGCGCTCTCTACTACGGCGAGGGTCACTACATCGCTTCGGACGACGCGGCCAGCGGCAACGGTGACAACAACGTCTCGTACCGCCGGATCACGGTGAGCAGCTTCTCGGGCAACTCCTGGAACTTGAGCATGTCCGGTTCCACGAACCGGATGCAGCCCGCCATCAACGCCTGGCAAGCGGCCGATCCGGGCGTGACCCTGACGAACGTTCATGTCGCGGGCGATGGCCTGATCGTCGTCGGAAGCAACGCCGAGGACAACGGCAACGGCACTTGGGACTACGAGTACGCCGTCTACAACCTCAACTCCGATCGTGCAGCGCGCGCGCTGACCGTTCCGATCCAGGCCGGTACCGTCATCACCAACGTCGGTTTCCACGACTGCGACAACCACTCCGGCGAGCCGTACAGCAACGTCGATTGGTCGAGCAGCGTCTCCGGTTCCTCGGTCACCTGGTCGACGGACACGATCGGTGCCAACCCCAACGCCAACGCGATCCGCTGGGGCACGCTCTACAACTTCCGCTTCACCGCGAACGTCGCACCGTCGACGGGTGACGTGACGGTCGGGATGTTCAAGACGGGTCTCGACGAACTGGCCAGCGGTCAGATCCCCGGCGTCGCCGGTCCCCCGACCCACGACGGTTGCGCCACGGCCCTTCCGATCGTGGGCTTGGGCTCGACGGCGTTCAACTCGACCAACGCCACGAACAGTGGATTCGGCGGCATCTCCTGCGGTTCGATCGCCGCGGACATCTTCTACCAGTGGACGGTTCCGGCGGACGGCGACTACGTCATCGACACGTGCGGTTCGAGCTTCGACACCTCGCTCAACGTCCACAACGGTGTGGGCTGTGCCGCGGTGTGTGCCGGCAGCAGCAGCAACGACTGCGGCGACGACGGCGAGGTCGTTCTCGTCGGCGCCACGACGGGCGATCAGGTCCTGATCCAGGTCGGCGGTTCCCTCGGCGGTACCGGTTCCGGCGCGATCAACATCAGCGTCGTGATTCCTCCGCCGCCGGCGAACAACGATTGTGGCAACGCCCAAGGCGTCGTCCTGGGTGCGACCGCCATCTCGAACCTCGGTGCGACCGACAGCAACTTCTTCGGAGCCACGTTGGGGTGCCAAGCCAGCAACACCGGGATCGCCGACGTCTTCTACCAGTGGACGGTCCCGGCGACCGGGTGCTACGAGATCGATCTTTGCGGAGCCAGTTTCGACACGACTCTGTCGCTCTACAACGGTTCGGGTTGCTCGGCGATCTGCCGCGAGCAGAACGACGATGCTTGCGGAACGGCGAGTTCGATCACGACCTCGAGCCTGACGGCTGGTGATCAGATCCTGATTCAGGTCGGCGGCTACGGCGGCGCGACCGGTTCGGGAACCCTCACCATCGCTGGCGTGAGCTGCCCCGCGGGTCCGCCCGCGAACGACGACTGCTCCACCGCGGACGTGGCCTTCGAGGGCACGACCGCTTGGGACAACAGCTTGGCGACGACGTCCGGTTTCGACGGTGGAGATTCCGTCAACTGCATGAGCCCGGTCAACGCGGACAACACGACCCAAGGTCAGATGCACGGCGACCTGTTCTGGACGTTCACCGCGCCCTGCGACGGGGACTGGACCTTCGACACCGACGGATCGACCGTGGTGACCGACACGCGGATCGCGGTGCACCTGGGTTCCACCTGCAGTGCGACCTGCCTGGCCTCCAACGACGACATCGACACCGGTGGCGGCAACTACCTGTCCTCGGTGACGGTCTCCTTGAACTCCGGTACGACCTATATGGTTCAGACGGGTACGTGGACCGCGAACGATACGAAGGGCGACGGCGTTCTGAACATCAACCGTGTCGGTGGGCCTTGCCCGGCGAACTCGATCACGATCGGATGTGATCCGGCGAACGACCACATCGGTGGTACGTACGCGAAGATGAACGGCAGCTCCTTCGGCAGTGGATTCCAGAGCGACCTGCACCTGGACATCGTCGATGGACCCGCCAATCAGTTCGGCTTCATCCTCGTGTCCTCGGACGGTTCGGGTGCTCTCTCGGTCTTCAACGGCGTCCTGTGCCTCGGCAGTCCGTCGGCTCGCTACACGTTGAACGCGGCGAACAACCAAGCGAACTCGAACTTGAACTCCATCGGTCAGTTCGACGGTGCGGGTGTCTTCCAGAACCTCGCCGGTACGGCGAGCTCGACGGGTGGCACGGGCTTCGACGTTCCGAACGCGTTGCCTTTCACCCCCGCCGGTCAATCGATCCAGTCCGGTGACACCTGGATCTTCCAGTGCTGGTTCCGCGACACGGTCGTGAGCCCGGGTGACTCCGCGAACTTCTCCAACTCGGTCGAAGCCACCTGGATCTGATACCGGGAGATCCGGACCCGCCAACGGGTGGGTCCAGGACATTACGCGGGGGCGCTGTCTCGATGAGGCGGCGCCCCCGCTTGCCGTTCCGGGGTCCTCGAGCCAAGCGATTAGGGACATCCCGGGGCGCCTGATGGGGGCGCTACGGGCCTTACGGACAATTCGGACGGGGCCAACCATGCCCGTTCGGCGGCTGCAGCGCAGGATGGGGAGACCGACATCTTTTCCTCAGCTTCCGCATCACAGCGGACCCCTTCCCATGAAGACAAGCCAACTCGCTCTCGGCAGCTTTCTGCTTCTCGCACCTGGACTGGCCTACGGTCAAGGCGCGAACGCCTGCGCCAGCGCCACGCCGATCAGTGGCCAGGGCGTTTGGTCGGTCAACACCTTGTCCGCCACGACCGACGGCCCGACGACCGGGGGCTGTGCGAACGGCAATGCGTTCAACGACGTGTGGTTCGAATGGACCGCTACGACCACCGAGAGCATGTCGGTCCACCTGTGCAACGGGACGAACTTCGACAGCGTCATCGCGATCTACGATCCTGGCTGCCCGGTGGGCGCGGCGCTGTCCTGTGGCGACGATTATTGCGGGTTGCAGAGTCGCACCTTCCTCTCGGCCGTGAGCGGTCAGAGTTATCTGGTTCGCGTCGGTGGCTGGGGCGCGGGCACCAGCGGGACCGGCAACCTGACGATCGAGCCTGGTTCACCTCCTCCCGAGTGTGCGAACCCGTCCACAGGCGCGGACGTCGTCATCGGCTCGCTCAACGGAATCACGGACTGGGGTTCCGTCGGTTCGATCTCCGCATACTCGATCGGAACGACGTCGTGCAACTTCGGCGACACCAACTTGAACTGGATCTCGAGTTCGGCCAACCACCCGGTCATCGGGCAGAACATCTACCGCTTCGAGAACGGTCGCTTCGAACAGCTCGGCCAGTCGTGGTTGAAGCACGGCTTCCTCGCGCTCGCCGAGGAGCTGTGCTGCAACTGCACCAATCCCGGATCCGGTTCCTTGCTCGGGGTCGGTTGTTCTGATCCGTACGGCTCAGGCTTGAACGGCGACCAGAGCGGGCTCGGCCCCAAGAGCCAGGTCAATGCGTTCCTGGGCACGTACGCCTACCCCTTCTTCGCGCAAGGCGCGACGGGCAACGCGATCTACAAGCGCTGCCAGGTCGTGACGGACGAACTGAGTCCGAGCCTGCACCCGACCGCTTCGTACTACGGCGAAGGTCAGTACGTCGCGCCGGATGACGCGGCCGCGGGCAACGGTTTCAACAACGCGGCATGGGTCGACATCAACGTCGGTACGTTCTCGGGCGGCTCCTGGAACCTGAGCCTCTCGGGTGAGACGCACACCAAGGACCCGGCCATTCGTGCCTGGCAGGAGGAGGACCCGAGCGTCACGCTCACCGATGCCTTCGTTCCGGGTGAGGGCCTGTTCATCGTCGGCAGCAACGCGATCGACAACAACGACGGCACGTGGTCCTACGAGTACGCCGTGTTCAACCTGAACAGCGACCTGTCCTGTGGATCGTTCACGGTGCCGCTCGCGCCCGTGACCGTGGTCACCGACATCGGCTTCCACGATGTCGACAGTCACTCCGGCGAACCGTACGACAACACCGATTGGCCGGGCGCTTCGACGCCGACCGACGTGTCTTGGGAGACGGTTCCCTACGCCACCAACCCGAACGCCAACGCGCTCCGTTGGGGCACGCTCTACAACTTCCGCTTCGTCGCGGATGCATCGCCCACCAACGGCCAGGTCGAACTCGGCCTGTTCAAGCCCGGTGGGCCGGCCAGCATCCTGGTCGATGCACAGGTGCCGTCCTCGGGCAGCGATGGTGAGGCCGTCTTCGAGATCCTCTGTGACCCGGCGAACGACCACTTCCAGGGCAACTACGTGAAGCTCGACACGAGCAGCTTCGGAACCGGCATCGGAAGCGGCGTGCACATCGAAGCCACCGACGGTCCGATCAGCGAATTCGGATTCTTGCTGGGATCGGCGGGCGGCGCGGGCTTCAACCCGATCTACAGCGGCATCCTCTGCCTCCAGCTTCCGACCGGTCGCTACAACGGCAACATCGCGAACAACCAGGGTGTGCCGGCGATGGACTCGCTGGGACAGTTCGACGCGACGGGTTTGTTCCAGAGCATCACGGGCAACGCGACGTCGACCGGAGGCAGTGGGTTCGACCTCCCGCTCGAACTGCCGTTCACCCCGATGGGGCAGACGATCTCGCCCGGCGAGACCTGGTACTTCCAGTTGTGGTACCGCGACCAGATCGTCATGCCGGGTGACTCCGCGAACTTCTCCAACCTGCTGCAGGTGACGTTCCCCTGATGTGGATGGACCTGTCAACCTCCAGTGAGGTCAGCTTCGATTCGTATTGGTGAATGACGGGTTCGTCGTGAACATCGCGCCCCCAAGTCGTGCGTGCCGGAAAGGCCGCCGCTTGGGGGCGCGCCCGTAGACGCTCTGCTCGAGGTATCGCTGAGCGAGCGGACGAGAGCACGGACCACGCGGTGTTCGCAGATCGAGACCGCCACAATGTGAGACAGGCTTGGTCGAAGTAGCCATCGCCCATCGATGCCCAAACCAGCCATTGCGTGTCGACGTCGGGACTCCAGTCCAGGTCGCGAACGGAGCTCGGCTCAGCCCAGCTCTGCGCAGCGAGGTACGCTTGTCCAGGGTGCTCTCCGCCCCGAAGTCGCTCCTGGTCTCGCTGCATCGGCTTTGTCGATGGGGTGGAACCTTCACCAAAATGTTTCCTGCTCGGCGAGTTCCAGATGTCCGGAACCTCTGTCGGCAGCGATCCGTCCATCATTGGATCGACTCGAAACTCCAGCTTCTCTCAATCAGCATTCGCTGACCTGCATCATGATCTCGAAACTCCTGACCACCGGGGCCGCCTTGGCTCTCCTTCCGGCCCTGGCTGCCGCACAATCCAACAATTGCGGATCCGCCACGGCGATCGCCGGAGAGGGTTCCTGGGCCTACAACAACTTCGGCGCGACGGACGATGGTCCGGACCACTGCGCCAACATGGGCTCCGACGTCTGGTACGCCTGGACCGCAACGTCCACGGGCAGTTTCACGCTGACGACGTGCGGCGGAACGAGCTACGACTCCGCGTTGTCCGTCTACGATTCAGGCTGCCCTGCGAACAACTTGCTCGGTTGCAACGACGACGCCTGCGGCACGCAGAGCACGGTGTCCTTCGCTGCCGTGAACGGCAACACGTACCTCTTCCAGGTCGGAGGCTACAGCGGCGACCAGGGCAACGGCGTCATCGACGTGTCCGCGGCACTGCCGAGTCCCTGTGACACACCGGCTACGGGTCCCGACGTCATCGTCGGCAGTCTCAACGGCATCTCGAACTGGGGCGGCGTCGGCTCGAAGAGCGCGTACTCGATCGGCACGACGTCCTGCAACTACGGCGACACCGGCCTCGAGTGGATCTCGAACCAGAACCGCCACCCGGTCATCGGACAGAACATCTACCGCCTCAAGGACGGCCGCTTCGAGCAGATCGGTCAGGGTTGGCTGAAGCACGGCTTCCTGGCGCTCGCCCAGAACCTGTGCTGCACCTGCAACGACCCGAACAACGGCGCCATTCTCGGTGTTGGTTGCTCGGACCCTTATGGCTCCAGCTTGAACGGCAGCCAGAGCGGCCTCGGCCCGCGCAGCGAGGTCAACGCGCACACCGGCTACTACCCGTATCCCTTCACGCA
>JAJDEX010000004.1 GCA_029259575.1 Planctomycetota bacterium
CGGATACCGATGTCGCCCGGATACGTGAGTCGCCCCCATCTTGGGTCGCCAGGCTCGGGTCCCGGATCACTCCTTCGCGACAGGCAGCAGCGAGTGCTCGCTCAACCACGCGGCGCAGGCACGCGCGCAGGACGCCTGAGCACGTGCGTTCCAATGGATGTCGTCGCCGCCGACGAACATCTGGTTCGGGTCGTTCGCCAGGAACACGGGCGTCAGGTCGAGCGCCGGAACGCTGCCCGCAGCTGCGAGGCAAGCCACGACGAGGGCACGCGCGTCGTAGTCCGGGAAGCGTGCCGCGTCGACCTGGATCGGAAAACCGGGCGCGACGTCGATCGGTGAGGGAACGACCACGATGGCGAAGGGCACGCCGGCACGCTCCGCCCTGCGCTGCATGCGCTCGAGGATCGCGGCCAACAGGCGTTGTTTCGTGCGCGCACTCTCGCTGCTCGGCTCGAGAGCCACGTCCGCGTCGTAGGTGTCGCGCTCGACGTCGTCGACGGTCGGATTCCCCGAACGCCAGTCCGCGAACTGCTGCCGCGCAGCCTGGAGGTAGAGCTCGATCCAAGGGCCGTCCCAGTCCGCCGGGGCGTGGGGGCTCGCGCGCAAGTGATCGAACCAACGCAACATCGCCCAGCGTTGCGCGCGACGCTCGCGGTTGGCGAAACCTGCGCGCAGGGCCGGTCCGATCTCCGGTGCGGTTCGGACCAAACCATTCGCTGCGTCCAGGCGGAAGAGCTTGTTGCGAATCGGGTCGCCGAGGTCGTTGTGGGCGCACAACACCAGAATCAGGCCGTCAGGATCAAGGTGCTCGAACTCCCGCTCGAGTCGCAGCAACGTCTGATCGGGGCCATAGGATTCGGCCCCCACGTTCACCAACTCGTACGCATCACCCAGCTCGACACCCAGGCGGCGCGTGAACGTCTCGCTCTCGATCGTGTTGCCCGCGAGCACCAGGGAGTCACCCAAGATCGCCAACCGCGGTCGCGTCTTCGGACGCTCCAACGCCGGCCCCCGATAGCCGTCCGGGCCGATCTCGACGAGGACGCGCTGGGTGCCCGCGTAGCTCGGCATCAGCTGCAAACGAACGGAGTTCGGCCGCGTGACGTGGATCAGCTCGGCGTCCTGGCGGTAGTTGTTCCCGCCGACGGGCCACCACGTGCGCAACGCGGCCTCGGTCGCCGCGAGTGCGACGACCAACGAGCCCAGGGCCACTGCGGCGCGGCGCGTACGTCGACCCATCGGTGGCTTCAGACGGGCGAAGGTTCGCCGATGGGGAAGAGCTCGTCCAAGCGCTGGGCGAGGTCGGTGCCGATTTGAATCTCGGAGGCCACGACGTTCGCCTTCACCTGGTCGGCGTTGGTCGCACCGGTGATGACGCTCGAGAGGACCGGGTTGTTCAGCACCCAGGCCAGCGCGAGCGCCGAGGGCGTGTGCCCGGCTTCCTTCGCGAGCGCGCTGAACGCACGCAGCCTGTCGATGCCGGATTCGGTCAGGTGGCGGTCGAGCCAATTCGTCTGTTCCCCGCGGCTGCCAGCGGGACGGCCGTTGTCGTACTTGCCCGTCAGCGCCCCGCCCGCCAGAGGACTCCAGGCGACCATGCCCATGCCCAACTCGGCGCAGGTGGGGGCGACGGCATGCTCGACGTCCCGCACCAGAAGGCTGTACTGCGGTTGTTCGACCGTGGGCGCGACCAGGTTGCGCTTGTCGGCGATCGCGTGGGCTCCGCGCAGGCCCTCGGGGCTCCAAACGGACGTGCCCCAGTAGTGGATCTTGCCCATGCGCACGAGGTCGTCCATGGCGCGGCAGGTCTCTTCCAGCGGCGTGTCCGGGTCCTCGCGGTGGCAGAAGTAGATGTCGAGGTAGTCCGTCTGCAAGCGACGCAGCGAGCGATCGACGCTCTCGAAGATGTGCTTGCGCGACAGCCCTCGGTCGTTGGTGTCCTCGCTCATCTTCGCGAAGACCTTGCTCGAGATCACGAGTTCGTGGCGCGGCAGGCCCTTCAGCGCGCGCCCGGCGACCTCTTCGGCCTTGCCCATCGCGTAGATGTCCGCGAGGTCGATGAAGTTGATGCCGGCATCCAACGACGCCTTCAACACGGACGCGGCAGAATCTTCCTGGATGCTGCCACCGAACGTGAGCCAGCCACCGATCGACACCGCGCTGATGCGCAAACCGCTCTTTCCGACCTGACGATACTGCATCCGCGCAGCGTAACGCTTCCGCGCGACGTGCGCCGGGTGGGACCGGCCTGGAGTCGTTGGTTTCGAGCGGACCCGAGCGAAGGCTCAGTCCATGTGCGCGACGACGCGCTCATCGCCCATCTGCAGGGAGAGCGCCATGCGACGCGCCACCTTGCCGAAGACGACCTCGTACACGCGCAGCACACCCTTGGTGGACAGGCGTCGCAGGAAGTCGACCCAGGTCCAGTAGCGCGGACCCGAGAGACCTTGGGCCTTCGCATACAGCTTGGCCTGTTCGCTGACCATGTACTCGCTGAACAGCATGTACATGACGAGGTAGACGCGGCCGAGCCAGTTCTGACGGATCATCGGCTTGATGAAACGCATCAGGAACGGATAGCGGACGACGATCGGGAACAGCTTGTGCAGGTTCTCGATCTCGCGCTTGTTCTCGAACTCGATCGAGCTGGTGCGGTTGAACTTGACGGGGAAGTCGTCGTACGCGGCGACGGCGTAGCCCATCTCTTTCGTCATGTCCTCGATGTCGAACATCGGGTACGGCTGCATGATCGAGACCAGCGGGTGGTCGACCTTGCAGGAGATGTTGAGGCGCACCGTGTCGAGCTCGTCCTCGAGGCTCGCGCCGGGTCCACCCAACATGTTGAGCGAACCAAGTCGGATGCCGTGCTCCTTGATCCAGCGCGAGGAGTCCTCGAGCTGCTGGAGCGTCGTGTTCTTGCGGAATACGGCGTTGCGCACGTACTCATTGGCCGATTCGAAGGCGATGCGCGCATAGACGCAGCCGGCCTTCTTGAGCTTCTCGATGTGATGCTCGCGCGTCATGTTCGCCATCAAGATGCAGTCGAAGGGCAGGCCGACCTCCTTCGGGTACTTCTCGCAGAACTCCTCGAGCCACTTGCCGGACAGGTTGAAGATGTCGTCCAGGAAGTGGACGAACTTCAGGTTGTACTTCTCGCGCACGTCCTTGATCTCGGCGATCACGTGGTCGACCGAGCGCTTGCGGACGTACTTGGCGTTGCTCGAGCTGAGCACCTTCTTCTTCAACGCGTGGTGGAAGCAGAAGGAACAGTTCATCGGGCAGCCACGCTGCGTGACGAACACCTTGCGGTCCGAATCGCGGTAGAGGTCGCCCGCATCGTAGATGACGCTGCGATCCGGGAAACCGAGCATGTCGATGTCCTTGATCGGAGGGCGCTGACCGTTGACCACGATCTCGCCGGTCGCCTTGTTGCGGAACCACATGTTCTCGACGTCGTAGTAGTCCTCGCCAGCCTCCAACCGGTCGAGGAACTCCGGCATGCACTCCTCGCCCTCGCCGCGGCAGATCGCGTCGAACTCGGGGTTCCGCTCGAGCTCTTCCGGCGAGAAGGTCGGGTGCGGGCCACCCATCACCGACAGCACGTTCGGGAACTCCGCTTTGACCTTCTTGTTGATGTCGACGAAGTACAGGTGCATCCCGGTCGTCACCGAGTAGCAGACCACATCGGGGTTGTACTCGCGGATCTTCTCGATCCAGTCCTTGTCGGGCAGGAAGAGCGCCTTGCAGTCGTGACCTGCATCTTTGATGGCTCGGCTGAGCCACATGATTCCAAGCATCTCCTGGGGGAGGAACTCATTGAGGACGAGGACTTTCTTCATACGCGTAAGGACCGGGTCGTGAGCGGAGAGAGAGGTTGCTCACGGAGGGCGCAGGCCGGGTCAAGAGGCACAGCGTCGT
>JAJDEX010000031.1 GCA_029259575.1 Planctomycetota bacterium
CCCTCGAACCTGGCGCTCGCGGTGCATCCCGACCTCGAGTACGTGAAGGTCAAGCTCGTCGACACCGGCGAGGTCGCGTACTGCGAGCCCGGCCGCCTGAAGGACTACCAGGACCGCAAACGCGTCGGCGAGACCGAAGAACTGGCCCGCGTGAAGGGTGCCGACCTGGTCGGACGCCCGTACGAGCCGCTGTTGCCCTGGTTCGCCGAGCACCGCGAGAACGAGGACGGATCCCGCCTGGCGTTCCGCGTCGTCGGCGCGGACTACGTCGGCACGGACGCGGGGACCGGCATCGTCCACCAGGCGCCGGCCTTCGGCGAGGACGACTTCCAGATCGGCGCGCGCGAGGGCCTGCCGCTGGTCAATCCGCTCGATCTGAACGGCATGTTCGACGAGACCGTGCCCGAGTTCACGGGCGTCTTCGCCAAGGACGCCGACAAGGCGATCATCGCGCGCCTGAAGGACGAGGGCAAAGTCGTCGACCAGGACACGATCGTCCACGCCTATCCGCACTGCTATCGCACGGGGCAGCCTTTGCTGTACATGGCGATCTCGACCTGGTTCATGAAGGTCGAGGAACTGCGCTCGAAGCTGACCGCGAACAACGACACCGTGCACTGGGTGCCCGAGGCCGTCGGCGCGGGTCGTTTCGGCAACTGGCTCGAGGCCGCCCGCGACTGGAACCTGTCCCGCAACCGCTTCTGGGGCACGCCGCTGCCCGTCTGGCGCTGCGACGAGGACCCCAGCGACATGGTCTGCATCGGATCCGCGGCGGACCTCGAGACCCGCGCGGGACTCCAGCCCGGCAGCCTGACCGACCTGCACCGCGACAAGGTCGACGACATCACGTTCGCCTCGGAAACGACCCCGGGCGGCACGATGCGGCGCATCCCGGAGGTCTTCGACTGCTGGTTCGAGTCGGGCTCGATGCCCTACGCGGAGCACCATTATCCGTTCGAGAACAAGGACTTCGTCGAGGCCATCCTGCCCGCGGACTTCATCGCGGAGGGCCTCGACCAGACCCGTGGCTGGTTCTACACGCTGACGGTCCTGTCGACGGCGCTGTTCGACCGCCCCGCGTTCAAGAACGTGATCGTCAACGGCATCGTGCTGGCCGAGGACGGCGAGAAGATGTCGAAGTCGAAGCGCAACTTCCCCGACCCGAACATCGTGCTCGAGAAGCACGGGGCGGACGCGCTGCGGATCTATCTGATCAACTCGCCGGTCGTGAACGCCAAGGACCTGCGCTTCCAGGAGGCCGGCGTCACCGAACACGTGCGTTCGGTGCTCTTGCCCCTGTGGAACTCGTATTCGTTCCTGACGCGCTACGCCGTGATCGACGGCTGGGAGCCCGATGGCGTGGCCCCCGATCCGAAGGTCCACGAGCTCGATGGGTGGGTCCTGTCCCGCCTGCAGACGCTGGTCGGTACGGTCCAGGAGCGCATGGAGAGCTACGAGCTGTTCCGGGTCGTCCCGGCCCTGACCGGCTTCATCGACGAGCTGACGAACTGGTACATCCGCCGCAGCCGTCGGCGCTTCTGGAAGGCTGCCGACGACGCGGACAAGGCGAACGCCTACCGGACGCTGCACCACGTGCTGTTGACCGCGTCCAAGGTCCTGGCACCCTTCCTGCCGTTCATGGCCGAGGAGATCCATGCCAACCTCAGCTGCGGCCAGGGCGCCGACAGCGTGCACCTGGAGGACTTCCCGGTCGTGGATGCCTCGATGCTCGACGAGGCGTTGGAGCGCCGTATGGAGCTCGCACGCACTGCCGTGTCCCTCGGGCGCGGCCTGCGCGAGAAGCACAAGATCCGCGTGCGCCAGCCGCTGCCGACGATGACGTTGGTCCCGGCGCGGCCCGAGGACCGCTCCGCGCTGGAGGCGGCCGCGGCGGTCGTCGCCGAGGAGCTGAACGTGAAGCAGCTGGTGATCAGCGACGACGAGTCCGAGCTGGTGACCTACTCCGCGCGCCCGAACCTGAAGGTCCTGGGACCGAAGTTCGGCAAGCGTCTGGGCGACATCAAGAAGGAGGTGGGCGGGCTCGGTCCGGACCGCTGCGCCGCCGTCCTGCGCGGGGAATCGCAAGCCTCGGACGCGGTCGAAGGCCTCGTCTACGACGCCACGACGCTCTTGATCGACCGCTCCTCGAGGGAGGGCACGGTCGTCGACACTTCGGACGATGTCACGGTGGCCTTGGATCTCGAGATCAGCCCCGAACTGCGCCGCGAGGGCCTGGCCCGCGAGGTCATCAACCGCGTCCAGGGCCTGCGCAAGGATCGCGGGCTGGATCTGGACGACCGGATCCACCTGTCCGTGACGGCGGACGGCGAACTGGCCGAGGCCACGCTCGAGCACTGGGCCTTGATCGCCGGCGAGGTGTTGGCGGTGGGAGCGAGCCCGGCGGAATCGACCCCGAGCGGCGAGCCCACGACGTTCGACGTCGAGGGCGCCGAGCTGATCGTGTCGCTCGAGCGAGCCTGACCCAGCCGGGGGCACCGCGAGGTGTTCGCGTTGGAGGGTCGGGTCGGCCGGACGGGTCGGGAGCAGTGCCGCTGCTCCCGGCCCGTCCGTCCAACAGCCAGCGATCAGGATGGGAGAACGCGCAGTCCTGGTTCCGTCGGCCTACGGAGACTGGCCTAGTTCGCTCCGCACGAAGCGCCGACCCTCGATCCAACGCTGTGCGGGGCACCTGGCGTCGGCCCGAACCCGCCCTCGCGCGGCGCCACTGGGGGCCGATCCGTCGTGCGGAGCGAACTAGGCCAGTCCCGGGCCGAGGTGTCCGTGGGAACGGTTCCAGGGCGGACCTGCGGTGCCCTCACTCGCAGCGACGCACGCGATCGCGTTGCTCACGCGCCCGGAGGGTGCTACTTTGGATTCGGGGGTGTCCCT
>JAJDEX010000301.1 GCA_029259575.1 Planctomycetota bacterium
AGCTCCCGCGCGGCGGAACCGTCACTGGGAACAGGAAGAGGGCCCGGCGTTCTCCAGCGCCGGGCCCTCTCGAACTTTCGTTCTCTCCTGCTTCGAATCTCTTCTCCGGCCCCATCGACCCGACTCGTGAAAGGCGGGGGCCAGCCCAGGGGGCGGGCGGCTCTTGGGGCCATCCAACGGAGCCAGGGTTCCCTCGAGACCGAACGCGAGGGTGGAACTTTTTTCCCAGGACCCTGCTGGAGGCCCCAGAGGCACGCCTTCCGCTCGCCGAGCCAGCAAGCTCGAACCAAGACCCGGCATGCGGGATCACGTGGCCGTCGGGAGTGCGGCCTCCGTCACTTGCCTCCCGAGGACCAGCGGAGCGCCCCAGGCCGTCGCGCCGCCTGGGGCGGTTCGCTCCTGGCCAGGAGGTCGGTGACGGGCCCGACCATCCGACGGGCACAAGGAAAGACGGGCACAAAGAAAGCCGGGCACCCCTTGTGAGGGTGCCCGGCTTCCTGATGGGAGTTGGCGAGATCGGAAGATCTTCAGCAGCAATCTTCCAAGCGGAACATCGCTGGGAATCGAACTCTGGAATTCGAGAAAGTCCGAGGTGCCGCCGACTGTCCTGAATCGATCAGCCGAACAGGCCGGTGACCTGGCGCTTGCGGAGCTCTTCCTCGTGCGCCCAGATCAGCTCGCCCGTCTCGATGTTCACGGCCTCGAGGTAGAACTGATAGTACTTGTCCTTCAACTTGGTTCCGGCGCTCTGGATCGAACGGCCCTTCTCCTTGGTGATGTCGCGCAAGGATCCGTAGACGACGATGTCCGCGCCGTGCTGCTTGCCGAACGCGCGGGCCTGGTCGGCGGCGACGCGGCCACTTCCCTGCTGGAAGCGAACCTGGTCGCCGATGTTCTCCTGGCCCTGGATGTCGGCGAGGACACGGATCTTGCCGCCTCCGACCAGGTAGGACTTCATCTTGTCACGGATGCCGCCGGTGTCGACGTGCTCGGACGTCTTGTTCTCGATGCCGCCGAAGACCATCTTCACGCGCTGGTCATCGCCCTTGCTGGGGTGCTCGAAGTAGCCCAGGTCCGGGTCCGAGGCCAGAGAGGCGACCATGCCTTCGGCGAAGGTCTGCAGATCGGTCGAACCGTAGTCGGCGTTGACGGTTTCTTCGTCGGTGGCGCTCGCATAGCGAGTCGATGAGCAGGCGCACATCAAGGCGCCCAGCGTGAGGGCAGTCAGGATCTTCATGATGAAAAGGGGTTACAGGTGTGGTTTCGATCCCACCGGTCACTCAGGAAGGGTGGGTTGGTCGTAGCCCTCGCCGGAGAACTCCGGCAAGGCGTTCGGGTCGGGCAGGAGCTCGCCGCCCAGGACGTGGGCATGCAGGCGCGTGCCGATCGTGCGCGCCAGGACGAACACGGTCTCGCCGGGCTCGAGCGCATAGCGGCCCAGGCTCAGGTGCTCTCCGCCGCGGGCGTCGAGCGTGATCTCGACCTCGCCGGGTGCCACGTAAGCGCGCGCCGCATGCCATTGGCTGGGCAGCGTCGACCACGCGCGCAGGTCCGCGCGTTCGGTCGCCAAGGCGAACAGAGTTCCGGCGATCCAGCCGATGGCCTCGTGCTCGCGGCCCAGCTCACGCGCCAGTTCCTTCTTCATCACGGCGCGCACGGCCGATTTGGCGGCCAGATAGGCGATGCGGTCATCGAGGTTCTGCTCGGCGACGGAACCGACGTCCTCGAGCACGACCGAGTCGACGACCACGTCGCCGGCCCTCAGGCGCAGGCCCGTGACGTAAGGGGTCTCGTGGACGAAGGTCGGAACGGCCCAGACCAGGAGGCCCTTGCCCGTGGGGATCTCGAGGCGGAACTCCTCCTTGTGCGGGCCCATCCCGACGCCACCGATCAGGATGATCGGACAGGCGCCCTCGGGATAGGTCGGGGGCTCGCCCCATCGGGCGCGCCACGCCGGGAGATCCTCGGTCCGATGCAGTTGATCGGCGATGCGCAACAGCGACTTGCCGACCAGCGCACCACCGACGTCCTTGGCCTCGAGCGCGCGGTAGTCGATGTAAGCGTTGTCGGGCTCGCCCAGGAGTTCATAGCCGACGGCCGACAGGAAATGAGCCAGGCCGCCCGCCTGATAGCTGGTGTCGTAGAGCGATTCCTCAGCGGCCAGCAGCTTGTTCGCGCGTCGCACCTCGACCAGCAAGCCCTCGACGTTGCCCTGGCCCAGGTAAGCGAGTCCCAAACACGCGTGCAGACAGGCGCGTTCGTAGCCCTCGCCGTAGTACGACGAGAAGGTGTCGTTCAGCACCCAGGAGATGAGCTCCTCGCCGACCGAGCCCGGATCCAGCAGCGCGGTGTCCTCGATGTCGCGCGCCGCATCCGCAGCCCGCGTCAGGTGCTGCACCGCCCCGTCCCAGTCTCCCGCGGTCATCGCCGCGACCCCAGCCTCGGCGCCCGACAGGAACTCGGAGCCGGTGACCTTCGTCTTCGAGAACTCGGCGATCGCGCCCGCGAAGTCGCCGGCCCGGAAGTCCTGCTGCGCGTGGGCCGTACGCACGTTGTACGAAGCGCACGACGCAAGCCCACCCAGGAGTAGGGCGAGGGCAAGGGACTTCGACAGGCTGTCCACGGGAGAGGTCACGAGCAAGAGGTCAGGAGGTCGGTCGACGCGGGAGGGCTCTTCGATCGGGTGCGGGAGCCCCCAGGCTGGAGGGTGGACCGGCGCTGCGCAAGGCCCCCTACGTCGTCGATACCGGACCTTTCAATCGACGTGCCGAGAAACGCTCGGATCAGGTGTTCTGGGAAGATCGATCCCGAACCGCAAGCACGAGGTTCCGGACCTGGACGATCGGGCTGAACGACATGCCGAGGATGACGGGCCAGTTCTCGATCTTGATCGCGTACGGCAGCAACAGGGCATTCCCCAGCATGCTGACGATCCAGAAACTGACCGGGAAATGACTCACGCCGCGGCGTTCGCTGAGCCACCACTGGAGCACGAAACGGGAGGCCCAGATCACAGCGCCGACGAATGCGACGGTCTTCCAGGCCTGCGAGAGCGCCTCGGTCTCGGGCTTCAGGGGCGCGTCCTGCTGCCCACGGAAGATCAGCCAAACGATGCCCGCCGCGACGATCAACGCCGGGATCGGGCCGAGCGTCTTCGACTCCTTGCCGGTCAAGAACAGGTTCCGGACGTAGATCAGGGTCGTCGCCAGGAAGGTGAACATCAAAGCCTGTTCGCCCTCGTGCCACATGAACACCGTGAAGATGATCGAGGCGCCCAACGACAGCCACCAGAAGATCTGGGGCGCGACCGGCTTGCCAGCGATCTCGGACGCTCGCCACTGGATCAGGAAGCGCGAGAAGAACAGCGCGTTCCCGAAGAAGGCGAAGGCTTTCCAGGGGTCCAAGTCAGTCGCTCGAACGGACGCGCTGGGCGTCGACCTGGTCCGAACCCACCGCAGCGATCGGCATCGAGATCAAGCGCGAGCGCATCCAGCGCACGGCGAACAGGTCGCGCAGCGACTTGAACACGCGGTTCCACACGCCGTACTTGCTGACGCCGACGGCGCGCGGATGGTGCGAGACGCCGTGCTCGATCACGCTGAATCCGTGGATGCGCAGCAGCGTCGGCAGGAAGCGGTGCATGCCCTCGAAGAGCGGTACCGAGCGGATCGCGCGGCTCCGGAAGACCTTGAGCGAGCAGCCCGTGTCGCGGATCGAGTCGCCGGACAGCTTGTTGCGCACGTTGTTGGCGATGCGCGAACTGATGCGACGGATGAAGGTGTCGTTGCGCTTGATGCGGTAGCCGACGACGGCGTCGTGGTCGCCCATGACCTCGATCATGCCGGGCAGGTCGACCGGATCGTTCTGCATGTCGGCGTCGAGCGTCGCGACCAGGCGGCCCTTGGCCAGGTGCAGGCCGGCGGCCGTCGCAGCGGTCTGACCACGGTTCGCAGCGAAGAAGATGCCACGCACGCGGGGATCCTGGGCCGTCAGGTCGCGGATGACCT
This sequence comes from Planctomycetota bacterium, assembly GCA_029259575.1. Classification (GTDB taxonomy): domain Bacteria; phylum Planctomycetota; class UBA1135; order UBA1135; genus JAJDEX01. The sequence continues at coordinate 4,008 of JAJDEX010000301.1, forward strand.
GGGCGGTCGAGTCCTTGGAGCCGTCGTCGACCAGGACGAGCTCCCAATCGGTCGAATCGCCCAGAACCTCGGCCACGCGCGCGTACAGCCGCGGGAGCGACTCCTCCTCGTCGTATGCAGGTGCGATCAGGGAGAGCTCACAGCTCTCGCCCGTTCGCAGCGCGTGGAGGTCCGCGACGAGCAGATCGTGCTCGTGGTTTTCGCCTTGGATGCCCATGAAGTCGGTCGGTCGATCGGGGAGAATAACGAGCCGTCCCGCCGGCCCCCAGCGCCACCTTCGGGAACCCGCCCCCGATATGTCCTCTCCGCAGCCGAAACCGCCCTGGGTGCAGATTCTTGCGATCTGTGTTCTGTGGGCCGCCACGTTCCTGCCGAACCTCGGCGCGGGCGAGTTGGACAACGAGGAGGGCCGTCGCGCCTGGCCCGCGCGCGAGATGCTGGAGTCCGGGGACTACGTCCTGCCGACGATCTTCGGTCGGCCGTACCTGGCCAAGCCTCCGGCGTACTTCTGGGCCGTGGCATCGGTCGGCAAGGCGCGCGGGGGCGTGGACGAGGTCGCGACGCGGCTCCCGGCGGCCATCGCGACGTTGCTGACCGCGCTGGCGATCCTGATCTGGGTGCGGCGCCGAACCGGGCCATCGGGGTCGACGTTCGGAGCCGTGGCTGCGGGCTTGTGGCTCGTGGCGTTCGAAGTCCACAAGAAGGGTGCCCTCGGCGAGCTCGAGGCGCAGCTCGCGCTGTTCCTGTTCCTGTCGATCGGGTGTCTGTGGCTCGGGCGGAACGGAGCGTGGCGCTGGATGATCCTCGGCGGGATTGCGCTCGCGGGCGCGACGTTGACCAAGGGACCGCCCGCGCTTCTGTTCCATGGCGCGGCGCTGATCTCGCTGCTGTGGACCGTACCCGAGACAAGGCGACGGCTTGGCATTCAGGTCTGGGTGCCGTTCGTGATCGGTACGGCGGCTCTCGTGATCTGGTCGCTGATGATTCGATCACGGCCCGAGGTGCAAGACGCGCTCGGTACGTGGCAGAAGGAGATCGCAGGGCGCGGTTCCGACAGTGTGACCGTTTGGGCGAAGGAACGGCTCACGTTGGTGGTCGGTCTGTTCGTGGCGCTCGTGCCGGCGAGCCTGATGTGGCTGGTCTGTGCTCGTAAAGAAACGCGCACGGCATTGCGTGCCGATACGGAGTACCGATTCGTCATGCGCCTGATCGTGATCTCCGTGATCGCGCTCGCGCTGACGCCTGGAGTTCGTGTGCGGTATGCCTATCCGCTGGGGCCTTGGATTGCTGTCGCAGCAGGGCTTTCGATCGGAGCGGCCTATGAGGAGGGTCCGAAGGCATGGGCGCGCACCCGATGGACATTGATCCTTCCTGGGCTCCTTTGTGTCGCGTACATCGCATCCACTTTTGCCCTATTCACCCGCGATCTCCCAGTGGAATTCGGGCGGCTTGGATCTGTGGTGCCCATAGCTGGAATCACGGGGCTGGGATGGATCCACCGGTACAGGAAGACGGCTCAACCCGATGTCGTCGGAATGTTCGCCATCAGCGTCCTAGCTAGCGCCTGGACGGTTGTTCGCTGGGAGGTGGACTATCACTCGGCAGACAAGCAAGGCCGACGAGCGAGTGCGGAGGCTGTCCAGCAACACGTCGATCCGGATAGAACTTTGTGGATCGCCGAATGGACGAACTTCAACGCGCTCTTCTACATCGATCGGCCGTTGCGCTGGATCGAGGACCCGACCACCGCAGCGAGCGGTGATCTGATCCTGATGGACCCTGCGCGACTCGAGGATTGGCCGGCCGATCGCGCCCTGCCGGTGGTCCAGGAGCAGGTCACGATCTACGGCCTCGAGCGGGTCGTCGTTCAGGTGCCCTGAACGGTCGATCGAGAGCCGTGATCGCGTAGAATGCTCGGCCCCCAGTCCTGACTCTGGGCCCCCCCATGACCGAGACGAAGAAGAAGGCGAAACCCGCCAAGAAGCCCAAGATCGGGATGATGGACCAGTTCTGGGCTGCCAAGAAGGAGCAGCCCGATGCACTGCTCTTCTTCCGGATGGGCGACTTCTACGAGCTGTTCGGCGACGACGCGAAGATCGCGGCGCGCGAGCTCGGGATCGCGCTGACGTCGCGCGCGAAGGGCACGCCCGACGCGTTGCCGATGGCCGGCGTGCCGATCAAGTCGATGGAGGGGTACCTGATGCGCCTCGTCCGACAAGGGCACAAGGTCGCCATCTGCGAGCAGATGTCGAACCCCAAGGAGACCAAGGGCATCGTCGATCGCGCGATCGTGCGCGTGGTCACCGCAGGCACGATCACCGAAGAGGACGCGCTCGACGCGCGCGCGAACAACTTCCTCGCCAGCCTGTTCGTCCACGACGATCGCGCGGGACTCGCTTGGGTCGACCTGTCGACCGGACGCTTCCTGGTCGAGGATCTCGCCAAGGACAACCTCTCCGACGAGCTCGGCCGCCTGGCCCCCGCCGAACTCTTGTGGTGCGAGGACCTGCCGCACGACGAACCCGAACTGGGCGAGACGCTCGAGGGCGAGCTCGGTCCGCGCATCACGGCGCGTCCGGCATGGCGCTTCGAACGCGGCGCCTCGACGCGCGCGTTGTGCGAGCATTTCAAGGTCAAGACGCTCGAGGGTTACGGCCTCGAGGAGAACGACCTGTCGATCCTGGCCGCCGGCGCGCTGATCGAATACGTCATCGAGACGCAGCGCGGCGCGTGCGATCACGTGCTCGCCATCGAGCGCGTCGACAGCGGCAAGCACCTGGTGCTCGACCGCGCCACGCGCTCGACGTTGGAGCTGACCGTCACGCAACGCGAAGGCCGCCGCGAAGGCACGTTGCTCGACACGATCGACAAGACGCAGACGCCGATGGGTGGACGCCTCTTGCGCGAATGGGTGGTTTCCCCCCTGCGCGACGTCGATCCGATCCTCTACCGCCAACGCGGCGTCGCCGAGTTCGTCGACTCGCCGTTCCTGCGCGAGGACGTGCGCAAACTGCTTTCCGAGGTCCTGGACGTCGAACGTTTGGTCGCCAAGGTCTCGACCGGCCGCGCCAACGCGCGCGATCTGTTGGGCCTCGCGCAGTCGCTGTCCGTCGTGCGCCCGTTGTTCGAGAAGCTGGACAACGTGTTCTCCAAGGTGCTTGGCGACCTGCGCGAAGCGTTGGATCCGCCGGACGACCTGGTCGCGTCGATCGTGAACACGTTGGTGGACTCACCTCCGCCCGGTCTGCGTGAAGGCGGCTTGATCCGCGAAGGCGTGTCGGCCGAACTGGACGAACTGCGCCAGATCGCCGGCGACGGCAAGGCGTGGATGGCGCGCTTCCAGGCCGACGAGATGGAGCGCACCGGCATGCCCGGCCTCAAGGTCGGCTTCAACTCGGTCTTCGGCTACTACCTGGAAGTGCCGCGCGGCCAGGTCGATCGCGTGCCCGAGACGTACATTCGCAAGCAGACGCTCAAGAACGCCGAACGCTACATCACGCCCGAGCTCAAGGAGTTCGAGGACAAGGTGCTGCGCGCCGAAGATCACAGCCAGGAGATCGAGTACGGCCTGTTCTCGGGCCTGCGCGACTCGGTGCTGTCCCAGGTTCCGCGCGTGCTGGCGACAGCCGCCGCGCTGTCGCTGATCGACGTCCTGGCGTCGCTCGCTCAAACGGCCGCCGAGAAGCGCTACGTGGCGCCGACGGTCGATGCGGGCGACGTGCTGAAGATCGAGGACGGCCGCCACCCGGTCATCGAAGCGATGTCCAACGGCGACCCGTTCGTGCCGAACGACACGACGCTCAATCGCTCGGACCGCATGCTCGGCCTGATCACCGGCCCGAACATGGCGGGTAAGTCGACCTACATCCGCCAGACGGCGCTGATCGTGCTGCTGGCCCAGATCGGCTCGTTCGTGCCTGCGCGCGAAGCCAAGGTCGGCGTCGTCGATCGCATCTTCACGCGCCTCGGATCGGCCGACGATCTGTCGAAGGGCGCCTCGACGTTCATGGTCGAGATGGTCGAGATCGCGAACATCCTGAACAACGCGTCCGGCCGCTCGCTGGTCGTGCTGGACGAGGTCGGCCGCGGCACCAGCACGTTCGACGGTCTCGCGCTCGCCTGGGCGATCGTCGAACACCTGCACGAGAAGATCCGCGCGCGCACGCTGTTCGCCACGCACTACCACCAGTTGACGGACCTGGGCGTAACGCTCAAGGGCGTCCACAACCTGAACGTCGCCGTGCGCGAGTGGGAGGACGAGATCGTCTTCCTGCACAAGATCGTCGAGGGTGGGACGGATCGCTCGTACGGGTTGCATGTGGCCCGGCTGGCCG
>JAJDEX010000302.1 GCA_029259575.1 Planctomycetota bacterium
TTCCTGCGCCAGGTCTTCCATCAGACCCGTGACAATCCCCAGTTGCAGGCTCACGCCACGGCGTACTTCCGTGGCGACCAGAGGACGTGCATTCGCAAGTTCCTGGGGCACGCCGTATCGGAGATCGGACACGAGTACCTGGCCCTCCGCGACCTCGAGAACCTCGGAGTCCCCGCATCCGTGCTCGTGGACCGGATTCCCCACGAGACACCTTTGCCCGAGACACAAGCGTTCACGGCCTATGCGCATTATCAAATGCAGTTCGTGGACCCGGTCGCCTATCTCGGCGTCGTGTACTTCCTGGAGTTCATGCCCACCACGATCGGAGAGGGCGCCGCGCTGGCGCTGGACCGAATGGGCGTACCCGCGGATTCACGCAGCTTCATCGACGACCATGTCGCCATCGATGTGGCCCACAACCGACTGATGGAAAGCTACCTGGAGTTCCTGGCGCCGACCGAGGACAAGCAGAACCTGATCGCGAGCGCCGTCAAGGCCGCGGCTCGTCTGTACGGCAACATGATCGAAGCCGCCTTCGAGGCTGCAGACCAGCCCGGCCTGACGGATACGTTTCCGCTCGAAATGAGGCCGAAGCTGCAGGCCTGCTGATTCCGTCCATGCACAGGATGGGTGGGGAACCGGCCGAGTCCTTGGAGAGAAGGCCCGACCGGTCGAGCGGCGTGAGATCGGCGGTCCTCCCCAAGGGAAGGGTTACGCTGTAGAGGACTCGCGTCGCTCCCCCCACCCATCCCCTTCTTCGCTACAGTCCGATTCCGTGAACCGAGCGACGGCGCTCGGTCACCGGCGGATTCGCGATTTCCGCCACGAGTCGCGCGCTGCCGATGCCTCCCATGAACCTCCCCACACCCGACGTCGTGCGCGCCGACCTGGCCCGACTGGACACGCGGCAACAGAAGATCGCCGTCGGCCTGTTCGGCGTGCTGGTCAGCGAGCCGACGCGCGCTCGGGACAAGGAATGGGTCAGCGAGCAGTTGACGCAACTGACCGTGCTGTCCGAGGACGACGCGCCCGACGACCCACAAGCTGCCGTGCAAGCGGTGCAGGTCTACCTGGAGGATCATGCGAATCTCCTCCTGGAGGCCACGTTCCTGTTGTTCCAACGCGTCGGCGCCGACCTGGCACCGAAGGCCGCCCAGGGATTCACGTTCGATCAGGCGATGCAGCTCGCACTCGGTTACCTGCCTGACGCCTAGCACGTCGGGCGCCGCGAGACCGAACGACGCCTTGCGTGCGGTGGATGCGAATTCCGGGACTTGCAAGGACCATCGCATCCCCTTCCATCCGGCCAAGCGCTACGCTTCGCGCTCGCCGTGGATCTGCGAGCGATGAACCATGCAAGAACCCTGGAGCCACCTCGTCGCGCGGATCCGATCGTGCGCCACGCCGAAAGGACGCGCGGTCGAAGGCGCGTGTTCGCTCGAGGGCACGCGGCTGTTCGAGCGCGCGCTGCGGGCCGGCGCCGCCCTCGAGGCCGCGATCACGACGCAAGCGTTCCTGGACGATGGTGATGAGCGCTCGCAACGCCTGCTTTCCGACCTGCGCGGCGCAGGCGTCGAGCTGCAGGTCGTGCCGGACGACGTCCTGGTCGAGTTGACCGAGGGCCGTTCGATCGGCGCGCTGGTGGGGCTCGCTGAGCTGCCCAAGGCACCGACGTTGGCATCGCTGGCGACCGGCTCCGCGAGATTCCTGGCCGCCGTCGGCATCGACGACCCGGGCAACATCGGCGCGCTCCTGCGCACGGCCCATGCGACCGGCGCGCGGGCCCTGCTCACGGTGGGCGCATGCGATGCGTTCCACCCCAAGGCCGTTCGCACCTCGATGGGCAGCGTCTTCAAGTTGCCGGTCGTGCCGTTCACGAGCCTCGAGCACGCGGTCGAGGAACTGCGCGCGCTCGGCATTCGGTCCATCGGCTCGGTGTCGAGCGGCGGGACCGACCTGCATCGACTCCACGTGCCCCCCACCGGCTGCGCGATGTTCATGGGCAGCGAGGCGTTCGGCCTGAACGAGTCGAGCCAGGCCCGGATGGACGAGCTGGTGACGATCCCGATGGCGGATGGCGTGGACTCGTTGTCGGTCAATGCGGCGGCCGCTGTGCTGATGGTTCGCCTCACGCAGCCCTAGACTGTCGCGCCCCACGTTCGTCGGTCTCGCACTCCCGACCACGGCGCACGTCGTCCTCGCGGGGCAACGCACTTACCAGAGGGTTCACACGCCGGAGAGACATGCGTATGAATGTCACTCCGAAGAGGGAAGTGACTCTCACTAGACGCAGCGGAACGTCCGTGACCTCGCAGGCGATCGTCTCGAACCCCAACTGCTCCGCGGAGTCATCGCCCCTGGGGTCGGAGCAAGTGCACCATGGAACCTTGGCCGAACCTCGACCGCCGACCCGAGATCACCCGTGATCGACGACGGTGACCTCGCCGGTGACGCCGTCCACGAGGAGCTCGACGCCGTACAGTCGCGTGCGGTCGTCGTCGCGCGCTGCCCAATGCAGCAAGGTAGCGGCGCTGGGTACGCAGGTCAGAGCCACAGGATCGTGGCCATCGAGCTGCACCACGATCGGTTTCGCGAAGTCGAACACCGCGGGCGACAACAGGAGTCGCAGGGTGGCGATCCCGTCGGAGCTCACCCGTATCGTGTTGTCCTGGCGGTCCGCCCGAACACGCCCATAGCCATGCACGGGAACGGTCGGCCCGCGGAGCTGGAGCTTCGTGCCCAGACGAGGCAACAGGCCCTTGCGCTCCTTGCCAGGATCGATCAACGCGTCGTCGGCGAGCGTATCCACGATCACCCAAGCTCGGCGTTGGTAGCGGTCCACGCGCTCGGTCGACCAGCGCACCTCCTGCGGGTGAGGGTCGCGTCGAGCAGCCATGTAGAAGTCCCAGAACACCTGGACCTGCTCGTCGGTCAGGTCCAACTGGTGTCCCTTGCCCTCGCACACGTACCAATCGAGACGTGCACCCTCACGCTCGAACAGCTCCATGTACCTGCGGATCGCGAACAAGGGGACGAGCGGATCGACCTCGCCGTAGCCCAGGTGGAAGCTCTGGCCCCACAGGTTTCCAACGTGCAGCTGACCGTCCGCCCCCATGCTCTTGCGCACGAGGCGGTCTGGAGGTCCGACGTGCCCGACGTATCCCGCGAACGAGTCCGGACTCCGCATTGCCATGAAGAACAGCGCCGCGGCCCCGTCGGAGTTGCCGCCCAACACGACGCGATTCTCGTCGACGTTCCAGGTCGAGCGCACGCGCCGCAGGATCGCTTCCAGATTGTGCGCCTGCCCCGGATGCCACCACATCGCGTCGCGCCATCCCGCCGGCAGGATCATGATCTGCCCCTGTCCCGGTCGCCAACCTTCGGCCCACTCGCCTGCGTCCGGATCCCAACGCTTGGCGCCCATCCCACCGTGCAACTCCAGGCGCACGGGATAGGCACGCGAGGCGTCGTAGTCGGGCGGCACCAGGATCAGGTACGGGTAGGTGGTCCCGTCCTCACCGGTGCGGACCTCGAGGATCCGCCCCTTCGGCGCATCCTCCGTGTACCGACGTGCATCGGGCAAGGACTCGACCAACGTGTCGAATCTGAGCCCGGCGGCGACCCATTCCCGAGCGACGGCGTCGCGCTCGGCAACGGTTCCGGCGCTCCAGAACTCATGAAGATCCTGGGGTTGCGGAACCGGTTCGCGCGCCCGAACGAACAGGCTTGCCATCAGGAGCCAGGGGAACAACTGCATCATGAACGCTCTATCCGCGGCCGATCCCGGGACTACGCTTCCAAGTGCCGGTCATCCAGAACGGGGATGACGAGGATCACGGGCTGGCCCTAGGATCTTGGCATGAACAGCATTCGAGGACGAGTCGCCCTCGTCGCAGGCGCCACCCGGGGAGCCGGCCGTGGGATCGCGCGTGCCCTGGGGGAGGCGGGTGCAACGGTGTACTGCACGGGACGCAGCAGCAAGTCCGGTCCGGTGAACATGGAACGCCCGGAGACGATCGAGGAGACCGCGGCTCTGGTCACCCAGGACGGGGGCACCGGCATCGCCGTGCGCGTCGACCACACCGTGGAGTCCGAGGTCGAGGCGCTGGTCGCTCGCATCCGTGCCGACCATGGCCGGCTCGACATCCTGGTTAACGACATCTGGGGTGGTGACGCGCTGACGGAGTGGGGCAAGCCGTTCTGGGAGGCGGACGTCGCCAAGGGCTTCCAGATGATGGAGCGTGCGATCCACACGCACATCATCACGAGCCGCCATGCGGTGCCCTTGATGCTCGCCGAGAAGGGCGGCCTGGTCGTCGAGGTCACCGACGGCGCGTTTCACGGGTACCGCGGGCAGTTCTTCTACGACCTGTGCAAGACGTCGGTCATCCGACTGGCCTATGCCATGTCCGTCGAACTCGCGGAGCACCCGATCACGGCGGTCGCGATCACACCTGGATTCCTGCGTTCGGAAGCGGTGCTCGCGCACTTCGGGGTGACCGAGGCCAACTGGCGCGAGGCCGTCGAGCAGGACCCTCACTTCGCGCACTCGGAGACGCCGCGCCTGGTGGGTCGCGTGATCGCCGCCCTCGCCGCCGACCCGAACGTCGCATCCCGGACGGGTCAGGTCCTGACGTGTTGGGACATGGCCCGCCACTACGACGTGCGCGACGTCGACGGCGCGCAGCCCCATTGGGACGAGCACCTCGACGAGGCGATCGAGACCGTCCTGGCGAGCGACTCCCCCACACCGGACGACCTGATGTTGCTCGCGGTTCGCAAGCACCAGCTCGACTTCGATACGTCGCGCGCCGATCAACGTGCGCGGATCGATGCATTCCTCGCGCAGCGCTGACCCGTCAACGGCTCGGCTCAGCTCTGCGCGTAGGCCGTCCCCAGGACCTTCCCGAGTTCCTTGTACTCGCCGGAACGTGGCGAACTGGAGCGCCAGGCCAAGCCCACGACGCGCGACGGGCCGTCGGCGCCGAAGGGGATCGTGCGCAGGCCGGGCACGGCGGCGGCTTCGCGTTCGACGGCCAGTTCGGGGAGCAGCGTGATGCCGAGTCCGCTCGCGACCATCTGGGTGATCGTGCCCAGGCTGGAGGCGCGGAACCCGCCGGTCTCTTGGGCGCCCACGGCGTCGCACAACGGCATCGTCTGCGCGCGCAGGCAATGACCTTCGTCCAACAGCAACACGTCGCGGCCATCGAGGTCGGACATGCGGGCCTCCTTCGCTTCCGCGAGCGAGTCGTTGTCGGGAACGGCGACGACGAACGGATCCGAGAACAACGGCAGGGTCGTGACGGCGCCGAGGTCGAGATCGATCGCGAGCAGCAAGAGGTCGAGCTTGCCGGCCTGCAACTGTTCGAGCAATCGGTCGGTCATGTCCTCGCGCAGGAAGACCTGCAAGTCGGGGAACGCATGGCTCACGGCCGGCAGCACCTTGGGCAGCAGGTAGGGCCCGACCGTGGGGATGACGCCCAAGCGCAGGGCTCCGGTCAACGGCTCGCCCAGGGACTTGGCCAGCTGGCCGAGGCGATCGCTGGACGCGAGGGTCTCGCGCGCGCCGGGCACGAGAGCCTCGCCCGAGCGCGTCAACTGCACGCGTCGGTGACCTCGCTCGAAGAGCCGCACGCCGAGCACGGCCTCGAGCTGGGCGATCTGGGCCGACAGCGCGGGCTGGCTGACGAAGCACGAGTCGGCGGCCTTGCTGAAGCTGAGCCGTTCGGCGACGGCCAGGAAGTACTCGAGTTGTCGCAACGTAGGACGTTCCATCCCGGCGACTCTACAGGAGCAGGCCCCCACGGAGAGCAACTCTCCGCAGGGGCCTGCGATCCGTTCGGAACGGTGCTGCTGGATGCAGCGGATCAGAGCTCGAAGCGGTCCAGGCCCATGACCTTGTTCCACGCGGTCACGAAGTCCTGGGCGAACTTCTGCTGGGCGTCGCCGCTGGCGTAGACCTCGGCGATGGCGCGCAGTTGCGAGTGCGAGCCGAAGATGAGGTCCACGGACGTGGCGGTCCACCGAACGTCGTCGCTGCCGCGAGCTCGGCCCTCGAAGGTCGACTCATCAGACGCCGACTTCTGCCACGTCGTCCGCATGTCCAGGAGGTTCACGAAGTAATCGTTCGAGAGAGTCCCGGGACGCTCCGTCAACACCCCGTGTTGCGAGCCACCTTGGTTCGCATCGAGGACGCGCAGGCCTCCGATCAGAACCGTCATCTCGGGAGCGGTCAGCGAGAGCAGGTTCGCGCGGTCGACCAGCTGGACCTCCGCACGTCGGGTCCGGTCCGTACCGAGGTAGTTGCGGAATCCATCGGCCTTGGGCTCGAGCACGTCGAACGCGCTGGCGTCCGTCTGCTCCGCCGAGGCATCGGTGCGACCGGGTGTGAAGGGAACCTTCACCTTCGTACCACCCTTCTCGGCGGCCGCTTCGATCGCGGCCGCGCCGCCCAGGACGATCATGTCGGCGAGGGACACGGCCTTGTCGCCGGATTGGGCTTCGTTGAACTCACCTTGGATGCGCGTCAGCTCACCGAGCACGCGAGCCAGTTCGGCGGGGTCGTTGACGGCCCAGTCCTTCTGGGGAGCGAGTCGCACGCGAGCACCGTTGGCGCCGCCGCGCTTGTCGCTGTCGCGGAACGTCGAGGCTGAGGCCCAGGCGGTCCGAACCAGCTCGGAGGTCGAGAGTCCGGCGTCCAGGATGTGACGCTTGATGGCCGCGATGTCCTGGGCGTCGATCAGCTCGTGATCGACGGCGGGCACGGGGTCCTGCCACAGCTGCGCTTCGGGGACGTTCGATCCGAGCAAGCGGGACACCGGTCCCATGTCGCGGTGCGTCAGCTTGTACCAGGCGCGGGAGAACGCGTCCGCGAACGCGGCGGGGTCCTCGTGGAAGCGCTTGGAGATCGGGCCGTAGATCGGATCCAGGCGCAGCGCGAGGTCCGTCGTGAGCATCATCGGAGCGTGCGACTTCGAATCGTCGTGGGCGTCCGGCACGTTCTTCGGCCCGTCCTTGGGCGTCCACTGATGCGCGCCGGCAGGGCTCTTGGTCAGCACCCATTCGTAACGGAAGAGGTTGTCGAAGAAGCCGTTCGACCATTGGGTCGGGCTGGCCGTCCAGGCACCCTCGAGACCACTGGTGATCGTGTCGCCGGAGTGGCCGACGCCGTGGCTGTTGATCCAACCGAGGCCCTGCTCCTCCAGACCCGCGCCTTCTGGCTCGGGGCCGACGTTGCCCTCGGGACTGGCCGCGCCGTGCGCCTTGCCGAAGGTGTGCCCGCCGGCGATGAGGGCGACGGTCTCCTCGTCGTTCATCGCCATGCGCGCGAACGTCTCGCGAATGTCTATGGCGGCCGCCAGCGGGTCGGGCTTGCCGTTCGGACCTTCCGGGTTGACGTAGATCAGGCCCATCTGCACCGCGGCGAGCGGGTTCGCGAGCTCGCGATCACCGGAGTAACGCTCGTCCCCCAGCCATTCAGACTCGGCCCCCCAGAAGACATCGGTCTGCGGTTCCCAGACGTCCTCGCGACCTCCGGCGAAGCCGAACGTGTCGAAGCCCATGGACTCGAGCGCGACGTTGCCGGTCAGGATCATGAGGTCCGCCCACGAGATCTGCTGGCCGTACTTCTGCTTGATCGGCCAGAGCAAGCGCCGGGCCTTGTCCAGGTTGCCGTTGTCCGGCCAGCTGTTCAGCGGCGCGAAGCGCTGGGTGCCGTCGGACGCGCCGCCGCGACCGTCGGCCACGCGGTAGGTTCCCGCGCTGTGCCAGGCCATCCGGATGAACAGCGGACCGTAATGACCCCAGTCGGCCGGCCACCAGTCCTGGGTGTCCGTCATCAGGTCCTCGAGATCCGACTTGAGGGCGGCCAGATCGAGCTTGGCGAATTCCTTGGCGTAGTCGAAGTCCACGCCCAACGGATCGCTCTTGGCGGAGTTGTTGTGCAGGACCTGCAGGTCGAGTTGGTTGGGCCACCAGTCGGGATTGGACATGTCGTTCACCTCGGTCGTTTCGGAGGAAGTGTGCCCCATCGGGCACTTGGCAGGTTCGGTGTCCCCATGCGGCTCCACATCGCGAGAGCCGTTGGCGAACACGGGAAGGGCGACACCCAGCACGGCCGCACAGGTCGCGGCGTGGAACGTTCGGATCTTGGGATTCATGGTCGGGACGGGGTCTGAAGTCTGTGAGAGGTCGAGATCGGGAGTACGGTGCGAACTGTCCGACCCTGAGAGACACACTCTGGCTCGCGACCGGGCATAGCTCCAATCGCAAGTGCCGATCTCACCGATAGGGCCAGCTTATGCGGACTCGGACGGCCTCGACTCCGCCTGCGAGTCCGTAGGCGAATCCGGGGTCTCGACCTCGATCTCCTGGGGCTCGTAGTCGTCGAACTCCTGGTCGATCGACCGATCCGGCCAGAGGCAGGACATGCGCCCCGCGCGAGGTCGATAGACGGTCGTGTAGAGCGTCCCGAACCCGCGGACATGCTCCTTGCTGTAGAGCGGGTCCCCCAGGAAGCTCTGGACCAACTGCGCGGAGGTCATGGCCGGGTCCCCCATGAGACTCTCGAGCCGGCGCTCGCGCTCGAAGCTGCGCGTCACCTCGAGGTAGCGCGCCCAACCCGTCCCGTCCTGATGGTTGGTGCAGAACGCACGACGCTCGACCGTCGTGGTCCGGTCGGGAGCGACGGCGACGACCGCATGGTCCCCGGAGCTGTCCGTCAGCAGCACGTTGTAGGACATGTGCGATGGCACGCGCTCGAACACGGCGATCGCCTCGTCCACGGTGTGACAGGTCTCGAGCGCATAGCGCAGGATGAGCGGGATGCCGAACCCTACCCCGACGTCCCTGCGACCGCCGAACGCCAACGCGGCGACGAGACCGTGCTCGTTCATCCCATCGAGCAGCCCCCACAGGCAATCGCTGACGCCCATGACACGCGTGTCGTTCCACCGGGTGTGGACCGCCACGCCTTCGAACGCGTCGGGATGGTAGTCGTAGTTGCGAACGAGCAAGGGCTCGCTGCCCGTCCACACGGCCTGCGAACACCCCACGACATAGGGCGCCGGGCAGTACAGGCTGAGCATGCGCGCGACGCGCACGTTCCCCCCGGCGAGGTGTCCGAGTCGTTCCCAGGTCGGGACCAACTCGGGCATGTGGCGGGTGAGTGCCTTGCGGCAGGCCGACAACCCCGGACGTGCAGCGTCCCCCGCCTTCAGGAACCACTTCTGGTACGAGGGCCAGGTGCTCTCGAACAGCTCTTGCCATCCAGCACCCGGCACGTCCTCCTGCATCCAGCGGAAGGAGTACGTCATCGCGGACTCGATCTCATAGGAACTTGAAGTGGGCGACCTCGGCCAACTTCTCGGCCTGGGCGATCTGGGCGATGCTCGATTCCCCCGTGCTGTAGTGCGCACGGATCGCGTTGATCCAGGACTTCGCGCGCTCGGTGAGTTCGAAGTCCTCGGTCATCAAACGACCTTGCACGACCAGGATGCCCAGATCGGCGCCCTCGTAGAACCAGTCGCCGGCCTTGGCGAAGCGAAGGAAGAACGCGCGGTTCTCCTTGCTGACGGTGCGGCGGTGGGTCTGCGCGCGCACGAAGGTGGCGACGCCGTCCGCCGAGAGTTCCCAGACGCCGGAGGCCGGAGCCGCGGTGATCTGGGTGACGTCCTCGCCCGTGTGCTTGATGACGAGCTGGCTCCAACTGTCGATGTTGTCCGCATCGGACCAACGAAGGTTGATGTCCTTGATGTCGAGCTTGAACGGTATGTCCGAGAACTCGAGCAGGTGGAACAGGAACAGAGGCGCGTCCGCGTGCGCGAACGACGCCAGGTTGGTCATCGAACTGGCGCCGGTGATGCGCGGGTTGATCTCGCCCAGGTAGACGTCGCCGGTGTCGAGATCCGACAGGAAGTCGACCTCGAAGTAGCCGCGATAGCCTTCCTTGCCGAGGGCCTCGCCGATCTTGAACGCCGACCTGCGCGCGAGTTCGCGCATCTCCTGGGGGAAGGCGTCGGCGAACACCTCGTTCCCACACCAACCGCCCTTGTACGGCGTCAGCTCGGGGAAGCCGACGAGCTCGGTCATCAAGGGGCCGACGATCGTGCCTTCCTTGGTCACGCAGGCCTCGAGCGCGGAGCCACGGCAGCGCACGCGCTTCATGACCTTGACCTCGTCCTCGGCCTCGATCTCCTCGGCGTACTTCTTGTACTCGGTCTCGTTGGCGATGAAGAACGTGGTGTGGCCCGAGTCGCCGAACGCCGTCTGCACGACGAGTTCGTCGCTGAGGCTGTGCTCCTTGGCGATCGCGCAGAGGTCGGCCCAGCTCTTCACCGGCGCCAGCGCATTGGGCACGCTGTTGACCCCGGCCTCGTTGCCGATCCGCGTCGTCATCAGCTTGTTGTCGACGCGCGTCCGCAGCTCGGCCGACGGGAACCAGATGTCCAGGCCAAGCTTCTTGCAGATGGCCTCGGTCTCCTCGTCGAAGAACAGGAACACCACGTTGCCGCGCAGCCCGTCGCCGCCTTCCGGAGCGTTGCTGGCGATGAGTTCCTCGACCTCGGGGTGCGAGAGCAGGTAGTTGTTGATCTCCTCGATGCTCTCGAACACCGGGTGCTCACGCTCGGACGGCACGAAAAGGTGCGGATGCGCACCATCGAAGCAATCGATGTAGCTGATGAAGGTGAAGTCCTTCACCCATTCGTCCATTCCCAGCAGGTTGAAGGGTGTCGCGCTGACGAAGTAAGTCGGAACGGCGGAGCGATAGAAGTGCCGGCGGATGTCGGACAGTCCGTGGAGCATGGTGGTCATGGCGAGGAGCTAGCTGGTGAGGGAGTTATGCGAAAGGGCGGCGTCCACGGAGAGCGCGAGCGCGTCCTCGGTGAAGATGCGGAGTCCGTGGGCCTCGTTGTAGCCGTGGATCTCCTTGACATCGAGCGCCTTGAGATACTCGAGGATCTGTTCGGTCACGACCTGACCAGGAACGAGCACGGGGAAGCCGGGGGGGTAGGGCGTCACGAACGATGCGCTGACCAGGGTGCGGCCGGACTCGAGGGCCTCCGCGACCGAACCGTCCATGAGCAGGTGCTCGCAGTTGGCCATCTCGTACGCGAGGAAGAACGCGCGGCGCATGTCGCCCTCGAGCGTGTTGCCCGTGGGATCAGCGACGAACGCCTCGTGGAAGCGACTGAAGTGCGGCAACGGCGGGAGCTTCGTCGTGAGGCTGGTCACCCGGGTCGCCCGTGCGTCCCGATCGAAGTCGCTCTGATCCTCGGCGGCCTCTTCGAGTTCCTGGGCGACGCCCAGCAAGACGTCCAGCAGGTAGGTCGCCGAACCGCTGGTCGACCCGATGTTCACCATGAACAGGACCGTGTTGCGCGTGGTCTTGTTGATCTGAATGTCGAAACGTTCGATGAGCATCTTGCGGAACGTGTCCCCGTCCATGCCCGTCGCGCCGATGTTCAACGAGATGCGCAGCGGGTCGAGCGCGAACTCGTCCTCGCGCCAGTGGTTCTCGATGCGCGTGAACCCGACCTCGGGATCGTAGAAGCGCTCGAGTCCCGACGGTCGGTACTGCGCGGGGATCATCTCGCAAGCCCGCAGGACGCGGAAGTACTTCGAGAGCATCGGGTGATCGACGATCTGGCGCCGGATCATCGTGGCGAGACCGATGCTGTGCCGCACCAACTCGTAGCCCTCGAGCTCCAGCTGGCGTCGCCCGACATCGAGCGAGGCCAGGATCTGGTAGTTCGGCGAGGTCGAGGTGTGCGTCATGTACGCCTCGTGGAAGGCCTCGCTGGACCCGCGTTCGAAGTCCTGGTCGTAGACGTGGATCATCGACCCCTGGCGCAAGGACGTCAGCGTCTTGTGCGTGGACTGGGTGACGTAGACGCGAATCCGAGCCTTCTCGGGATCCGGCAGCAACTCGTGCTCGGTCCAGGTCGCTTCCTCGTCGGGATCCAGGGACGCCCGCTCCTTGCTCCACGCAGCGTAACGAGCGCGATACTCGGGATCCGCGAAGGTCTGACGCAATTGCGCGGCAGCGGCCATCCCGGTACGGCGCCGATAGGTCGGCGTGGCGCACGCGAAGGCGAACCAGGCTTCGTCCCACAGGAAGACCATGTCGGGCTTGATCGCCAGGACCTCGCGCATCACCCGTTCGGGGTCGTAGACGATGCCGTCGAACGTGCAGTTCGTCAGCAGCAGCATGCGCACCTTGTCGAGCTTGCCTGCTTGCTTCAGTCGGAAGAGCTGACGCTTGATCTCGCTGAGCGGCACGCCGCCGAACATCGTGAATTCGTTCAACGGATACGCATCGAGATAGACCGGATGAGCACCGGCCAGAACGAGCGCGTACGGATGCGACTTGTGGCAGTCGTGCGACAAGAGGACGAAGTCGCCCGGTCGCACGAGACCTTGCGTGACGATCTTGTTGGCGGTCGACGTGCCATTCGTGACGAAGAAGCTCTTCTGCGCACCGAACGCGCGCGCGACCTTGCGCTGAGCCTGCTTGATCGGCCCCGTGGGCTGCAGGAGCGAGTCGAGGCCACCCGTGGTCGACGACGTCTCCGCGAGGAAGATGTTGCGCCCGTAGAAGCTGCCCATGTCCTGGATCCAGTGACTCTTCGTGATCGACTTGCCGCGCGAGATCGGCAAGGCGTGGAAGACACCCGTCGGCTTGTGGCTGTAGGCCCGCAGCGCGTCGAAGAAGGGTGTCTCGAAGCGTTCGTGAATGCCCTTGAGGATGCAGAGGTGGAGCTCGAGGTGATCCTCTTGGCTGTAGAACACGCGCCGGAAGCAGCGCGTTGCGCTGGCCGAGACGCTTCCGAACGTCTCGTCGGTGATGCTGAAGAGGTCGAGTTCGGGACGCAAGGCGCGAACGGCTTCAGCCAAGGCGCCGCTCGGGTCACGATCGGCCCGTTCGAGCAAGCCCTCCGGGACCATGTCCACGTAGTGCTGCAACTCGTCGGGCAAGCCCGTCGATTCCACGGGGAACTGATAGCGAACGACACAACTCTGGATGTTGTGGTTGAACAGGACGGCGACGATCGCGTCTTCGAAGCTGGGGACGACGACGATGTCGTAAATGTACTCGTCCTCGTCGCGCCGCATCTCGACGAGGCTCGCGCGCAACGCCTTGATCTCGACCTCGCCGACCTCGTCGACGACCAGGACCTCGAAGTAGGGCCGCTCCTCGCGGTCGAGGTCGATGTCGAGCGAGACGTCGCGACTGATCTCGGAGGCATCGGCGTCGCTGTCGAGGTGAATGTCCTGGATGCTCGAGAGTTCCAGGTGTCGGTATCCACCGCCGACGAGCAATCGAACGGCCCGCGCGGTCTGGGCCTCGAGCAAGCGGTACCAGCTTTTGTCGCAGAGTCGTTGCAGGTCCTCGCAGACCTTGGTGCCGGGGAACGCCCAGAAGCGCTCGATGCTGGACAGCAGCGTCAGCTCGTCCGCGATCGTGCTCTTCAGGTCGTCGACGGCCTTTCCGGCATCCGAGCGACGCCGCAAGCGCGCCGTCTGATGCTTGATCTGGTTCCAGACCTCCATCCGGAACTGCGAGGCGGCGTAGTGCCCCCGAAAGTCAGGTTTCCCTTCCTCTGGACTCATGCTTGCGTTTCCTTGGCGTTGTCCAGCCCGATGCTGGATCCGCGATCCGGCTTGACCAGATCGCCGAGGCTCTGCAGGTAGGGCCAAGTGCGCCCTTCCTGCGCGTAGATGCCGAACTCGATCTTGCGGTCACGGAAGCTCTTCAATTGCTGACCGAGACCGCGCAAACCGACCTCGCGGCTGCGTCGAACACGTTCGAAGTCGATTTCGAACGGGATCATCTCCTGGGCGCTCTGCCCTTGATAGAGCACCTCGCCAGCGGGGCCGACGATGATGGAGCGTCCGTTGCCGCAATCGCCGAAGCCGTTGATCCCGAACACGAAGCACTGGTTCTGCGCAGCGGTCGCGCGCACGATCGAGAGCTCGACGTCACGGTCGATGGTGCCGGTCAGCGTGGGGTGCAGGATCACCTCGGCGCCCATGGCCGCAAGGGTGCGCGCCGTCTCCGGGAACCAGAGGTCGTAGCAGATCGACATACCGAAGCGCCCGGCTTCCGGGATGTCGAAGATCATGAACTCGGCCCCGGGCTCGACACCCTCTTCGTAGGGCAGGAACGGGAACATCTTCCGGTACCGACCAACGATCTCGCCCGCCGGATTGATCACGGTCGCGGTGTTGTAGATCTTGGTTTCGAGGGTCTCGAACATGGAACCCGGAATGAGCCAGATCCCGTGCTTCTTCGCCCAGGACTGAAAGAGCTTCTCCGTGTCGTTGGGAAGTGGCTGCGCGTTGGCGGTGAGCGGACCGAAGGGTGCGAGTTCACTGAACACCACCATCTGGACCCATGGATAGACGCTCATCAGAACGTCCAAACGGGCGCCCATGTTGGTCACGTTCTCGTGCAGTGCGGACAGCTCGAGCTGCATGCCTGCGATGGCAAAGGGGATCATGCTAGTTGGGTCTCATTGAGCGAAAGAATCGCGTCTTCGATGGCCGTCAGGCCTCGATCCAGGTCTTCATCACGGATCACCAAGGGTGAAAGTACCCTCAGCACGTTGCCTCTGCGTCCGGCGGGCAGAATGATGACGCCGCGCTCGAGGCAGAACGCAGCCACCTTTTCGACCATGTCACTGGCGGGCCGGCCCGGATCGCGGTCGTAGCAGAGCTCCAGACCGATCATTGCGCCCAGGCCGCGCACGTTCCCCACCAGGTTGGAGCGTTCCGCCAATCGTTCGAAACGGGCACGCACGACCGCGCCGATCTGTTCGGCGCGACCGTTCAAGTTCTGCTCCTCCATCACGGCGATGGTGGCCAGTGCGGCGGCGCAGGCGACGGGGTTGCCGCCGTACGTTCCGCCGACCGTGCTGGGGAGAGCAGCGTCCATGACCTCGGCGCGACCGACGACGGCGGCGATCGGCATGCCGCCGCCCAACGACTTGGCCCAGGTCGAGAGGTCCGGGACGATGCCTGAATGTTCGTAGGCCGCCCAGCGTCCGGTGCGACAGAACCCGGTCTGGACCTCGTCGCAGATGAGCAGGATCCCGTAGCGTGTACACAGCTCGCGCAGCCCTCGCATGTAGGGGAACGGCGCAGGAATCGAACCGCCTTCTCCGAGCACGGGCTCGAGGATGATGGCGGCGACCTGTTCGGCACCGACGCGGTTGGTCAGCGCCTCGTCGAGCCGCGCGAGTTCGCGATCGCAGAACTCGTCCAGCGTCAGTCCGACCCCGTCGTGGAAGTGTCGCGGATAGGGCAGGCGGTACACCTCGGGCGCGAACGGACCGCAGCCGACCTTGTACTTGGTCTTCGAGGTCAACGACATCCCCATCAACGTGCGACCGTGGAAGGCCTCGGTGAAGCAGATGATCGACGAGCGCCCCGTGGCTTGGCGCGCGATCTTGATCGCGTTCTCGACGGCCTCGGCGCCCGAGTTGACCAGCAAGGCCTTGGTGCTCGCGCCGTGTGGCAGGAGTTCGACCAGCTTCTCGCACAGCGCGACGTACGGTTCGTAGGTCGCGACGTGGATGCACGTGTGGATGAGCTTGCGAGCTTGCTCGCAAATGGCCTCGACGACGCGTTCTTCGCAATGGCCGACGTTCATCACGCCGATGCCACCGGCGAGGTCGATCAACTCCCTGCCATCGGAATCGACGAGGAGAGCCCCCTTCGCGGAGACGGCGGTGACTCCTCCTGCGAACTGGCTGACACCTTGGGGAACCACGGCGCGGCGACGGGCGAGCAGAGTCTCGGACGATTGCAAAACGGACCTCTCCAGGTCGACGAAGTACAGAGGACCCAAGGAAACCGAAAGGCCTCCTTGGTGGCTGCGCATGGTAGAAGGGCCCCGTTCCGATAGCTAGATCCATCGAACGATGGACCCACGCCCGGCCCCCTCAGCCTCCCATGCCCACCCCCCTTCGAATCGGCGGCAAGCTCCGCGAATCCGACCAGGTCGACACGATCACGAACCCCTTCGACGGCCAGGTCGTCGGGGAGGTCTTCGTCGGTTCGGACCGCGACATGGACGACGCCATCGGCGCCGCGACCCAAGCCTTCGAAACGACCCGAAGGATGCCGACCCACGAGCGCGCCGCGATCCTGAACGGGGTGGCCGCAGGACTGGAGCGGCGCGCGCTCGAGGTGGCGACCCTGCTGACCCGGGAGAGCGGCAAGCCCATTCGCTACAGCCACGGCGAAGTGCAGCGCGCCATCGTCACCTTCCAGCTCGGCGCCGCCGAGGTCACACGACCGGTCGGCGAGGTCCTGCCGATCGACCTCCAGGCCCACGCCGAGGGTCGGCTGTGCCTGCACAAGAGCGTGCCCCGCGGTCCGGTCGCGGCCATCTCGCCGTTCAACTTCCCG
>JAJDEX010000303.1 GCA_029259575.1 Planctomycetota bacterium
ATCCAGAGAAGGACCCGCGCTTGCTCGTGGGCCCGCAGTCCGTGGACGACGCCGGCGTGGTCGTCCTGGGCCAGGCCGAAGGTGTGTCCAGTCCGAACGGCCTCGGGCTCGTGCAGACGGTCGACTACTTCCCGCCCGTGCTCGACGACCCGTACCTGTATGGCGCCGTCGCCGCGGCCAACGCCCTGTCGGACGTCTACGCGATGGGCGGCAAGCCCCTCTGCGTCTTGAACATCGCCGGCTTCCCGAAGTCGTTCCCCGCCGAATGGATGCGCGAGATCTTCCGCGGCGGTTTCGACAAGGTCGCCGAGGCCGGAGCCGTCGTCGCGGGTGGACACACGGTCCAGGGCGAGGAGCCGATCTTCGGGTTCGCCGTCACCGGACTGGTCGATCCCAAGGCCGTGCGCGACAACTCCGGCGCGCG
Organism: Planctomycetota bacterium; assembly: GCA_029259575.1. Lineage (GTDB taxonomy): Bacteria > Planctomycetota > UBA1135 > UBA1135 > JAJDEX01. The sequence continues at coordinate 425 of JAJDEX010000303.1, forward strand.
CGCGGGCGACGCGTTGTACCTGACCAAGCCGCTCGGGATGGGCTCGATGACCACCGGCGGCAAGCAGCAGAAGATCGCGCCCGAGGCCGTCATCGAGGCCGCCAAGGTCATGGCCACGTTGAACGGCCCCGCGGCCGAGGCGATGAACGCGGTCGATGCGCACGCGTGCACCGACATCACGGGCTTCGGGCTCGTGGGACACTCCCACAACATCGCCCAGGCCAGCGGCGTGACCCTGCGCTTCGACCTCGGATCGTTGCCGCTGTTCCCCGGTTCCTACGAACTGGCCGCGGCGGGCGTCGTGTCCGGTGGCTCGGGACGCGGCAAGGCTGCCCTGGGCCAGGACGTGCTGATCCCGGACGGGGCGGACTCCGCGCGGATCGCGATCGTCTTCGACGCGGAGACCTCGGGCGGGCTGCTGATCGCGGTCGATCCGGGCCGCGCGGCCGAGCTCGAACGCGAACTGGCCTCCCGCAACGTGCCCGTGCACCACGTCGGGAACGTCGTCGAACGCACCGCTCACCCGATCGAGTTCGTGTGACGGGCCCCGCGCTGTCGGCGTCTCAACCCGAAGCTTGCGACGGAGGCTCCGGGCTCCGAGACTGACCGACCATGCGCTGCGCCCTCCTTCTACCCATCTTGCTCGCGGTCCTCGGATCGTGCGCGACGGTACCCAATCGTTCGCCCCAATGGCGCAGTCAGGTCGTGCTCGAAGTTCCGGGTACCAAGCTGCTCGGGTGCGCGATCGGCGACGCGGACCCACAGCACTTCGGCAACGAGATCGCCGTGGCGGCCGGCAACGGTCTCGTCTACGTCGTGCGTCACCAGGACGACACCTGGCATCACGAGGTCGCCGCGGCCCTGCGCGGGGAACCGATCCAGTGCGCGATCGGGGACGTGGATCGGCTGCACGAAGGCGCCGAGATCGTCACGGTCGGCATGCTGCGCGGCGATGAGGACACGGGCTCGGGTGGCGCCGCGATGTTGCTGCGGCGCACCGACTCCGGTTGGGAGAAGGTCGAGTTGTTGCGCACGAACGCGTTGTTGCACGGAGTGTGCATCGGTGACGTGGACCCGACGCGCGTCGGAATCGAACTCGCGGTCGCTGGCGCGGATGGCGAGGTCCACCTCGTCTGGCAGAGCGGGGTCGGTTGGGCCAGCAAGATCATCGGCGAGGTCCCCGGCACCGCGAAGTCCATGACGCTCGGCCTCGGCGGCCTCTTGGTCGCCTGTGACGACGGTTCCCTGGTCCGGTTCCGACTCCGCCCTCGTGGCTGGGTCCGCGATGTCGTGTCCACCGGTTCGTCCGCGCTCGCACGCGTCGGCGCCACGTTCGGCATGGCGATCTGGTGTGCCAACGACGGCGCGCTGCGGTTGCTGCGCGAGGGCTACGAGGAGGTGGTGCTGAGGTCGACGGACCGCCTGCGCGGCGCGGTCCTCGCCGACCTCGATCCCAGCCGCACCGGTTTGGAAGGCGCGACCGCAGGCTACGACGGATTGATCAGCGTGATCCACGGCGGCCCGATCGCGTGGGAGCGTCTGTCGCACCACGGCGGCGTCGCCCACGTCTTCGAGATCACCGTCGTGGCGGCCGACTCCGACCGTTTGCATCACCTGGCCGCGGGCCCGTTGCCGCAACGCGGGACCGCGCTGGTCGCGTGCGGGTACTCGGGACGGGTGACGTGCGTCTGGTGGGCGGGCGAGTGATGCCGGATCCCTACCTGCACTTCGAAGATGCCGGAGCGAGCGGGACGTGGGTCCCGGGGCCTCCTTGGATCCTCGGCCATCGCGGCGCCCCGCGCGAAGCTCCCGAGAACACGCTCGCCAGCCTGCGGCGCGCACTCGAGATCGGCGTCGACGGCATCGAGTACGACCTGCGCGGCAATGCTTCGCACGAGCCGGTGTTGATGCACGACGAGGACCTCGCGCGCACCACCGATGCGAAGGGGCCGTTGGCGGCGCGCGGCCTGCCTGAATTGTTCGGCGTCGACGCGGGCTCCTGGTTCTCGCGGCGTTTCGAGGGCGAGCCCGTTCCGTTGCTGGACGAAGCGCTCGACCTGTTGCGCCCGAACGGGGAGGCACCCTTCCACATGATCGAGGTCAAGGAATCCGGCCTGATCCAGAACGTCGCCGAGCGTCTGCGCGGCTACGAGGGTCGTATGGAGTTCCGCATCGCGTCGTTCCTGCTCGACGTCGTTCAGGAAGCGCGTGACCTGGGACTGCCGACGATGTTTCTGGCCGAGGACGCCACCGACGACGTCTTGCGATTGGTGCGCCGCGAACGCTTCGAGGGAATCGGCGTCGGCCCGGGAGGCTGGCGCACCGACGAGTGGAACAATCCCTGGCGCGGAATGGAGCGCTGGGCCTGGTCCGTCGATTCTCCGCGCGATCTGCTCGAGGTCTGCCGCGGCGGTTTCACCGGCTTCAACACGAATGAGCCGCACCGAGCCCTCGCCGCTCGCGCGCTGGTCCACCTGACACCCGGCGACGACAATCCGTGGCCCGTCGACGTACCCGCCCTCGAGGTCATCCCCGAACACCTCGACGAGGAGACCGCCGCGCGCGGCCAGTGGTTCGGCCGTTGGGAGGTGGAGGCGCGCGTGCGCAATCCTCTGGCGATCCCGGTCGAGGCACGTTGCGGCGCCTTCGTGCGCTCCGGCGCGTTCGAGATCGACGGCTTGCCCGCCGTGTTCGACCTGGAGCCCTACGAGGAACGCGTGGTGCCGTTCACCTTGCGCGGTGGCGCACGTTCCCCGGGCGCGGACCCGTTGTTCGCCGCGCTCTTGAAGTGGAAGGGCGACGCGAGCCCCGGCATCACGGACGAGTTGCGCGGTGGGGGACAGTTGCTGTTCGACATGCCGATCGAGCGCTATCGCGTGACGTCGGCCGATGGTCTGACGCGACGCTTGTCGTTGTTGACCGAGCGCGCAGGCGATCCGTTCGCCTCCGTCAACCTGCGGCGCGTGCGCGGCGTACTCGACCTGTCGATCGAGAGCGCGGGTGGCATCGAGGACCCGACCTTGGTCGTGCGCCTCGGCGGCGAGGTCCATCGCGGCTCGAACCGCATCCGCATCGCCCCCCCGATCTACGCGGACCGCATGCCCGACGGCGTGCCCTTCAGCGTCGCGATCGAGGGCCACCGCAAGGGCGAGTCCGCCATCCGGCGCTGGGCGGGTGGGCTCCCCGAGGGCCTAGGCCACGGCATCCCCGGGCGCCTGCACCTCGATCTGAACGCCTAGTCCGCGTCGGATTCTTGGCCGCAACCGAACCCCGAACGGTTGACGCCCCCCGGCCCCCGTGGACAATGCCGGACCATTCGAGCGGGAGTGGATCGGTGCTGGTGTGCCGCCCGGCCTTCAAAGCCGGTTGGGTTGCGTGAACAGCGTGACCGGTGGGTTCGATTCCCATGCACTCCCGCCATATCTATTCCAAACGGTTGGCATCGCGCGGTTCATGGCCGTGTCGGGTGCGACGGGTGCCACGGACGGTCGTTCGGCTCCCGAGCTGCTGAACTCGCTGGGCCAGGCGGCGGCCCACGGTCTCGACCTCGAGGGCCGTTCGAAGGGAGCCGAGCAGTTGAACCGCCGGCGCATGGACGAGCAGCTTGCCCAGCAGAACCAGCTCGACCTGGCGCGGCTGTGTGAAGTGATGCTGAGCACCCTCGATAGACTTCATGTCCTTGTCGAGTCCGAGAGCAGCGATGCTGATAGA
>JAJDEX010000304.1 GCA_029259575.1 Planctomycetota bacterium
GTGCGCGGTTGACCGACTGGGTCACGGGCCCGGCGGATCCCGAAGCGTTCCGCGAGCACTTCCTGGGCTCCCCCGTCCGCCGGGCGGGTCGTGAGGGCTTGGCTGCGAACTCCGCGGTCGTTCTGGGACACCGACCGACCGACGAGGGGCTCGCCGCGCTGCGCCACGCCCTCGAGCGCGACCCCTCGTCCCAGGTGCGCGAGTCGGCCGCGTGGTCGCTCGCCTTCGCCCACGGCGCGGACGACGGAACGCGCCCGGCGATCGAGCGAGCCATGGCCCGCGAGGACGACGTCATCGCTGCCGCCATGCGTGCGTCCCTCGAGCGCTACTGACCGCGCGGATCGAGGTCGGCGGAGCGTGGCGGGTTCCACTCGATGAACTCATGCGTTCGCAGTGTCCCTGCACGTGGCGCGTCCCTGCACGTGGCGCGTCGTTCACCAAGTGCCTCGTTCCGAGGTCGGTTCGACGAATCGAACGTCGATCCTCATCGACACTCGCGTGCGCGCGTCGCATTCACGCGACGTCCCTTTGCGGGACGGTCGAACGTGCTTCTGGACCACGTGCGCAGGCACTGCGGAACTTCTGGAGCGCGCGCTCCATCCCAAGGACTGCGACATGGCACACGAACGCTGCGCGACGCATGGACGAACGTCGCGTGGATGCGACGTGTCCCGGGTCGAGACGGAATCACGAAGGACCGCGTTCGTGTGGCTAAGTCCTTGCCGCTACCTCATTTACAACTCCGCACCCGAATCCCGGGCGGCATGGCAAGCCCCTTGCAAAGGGAAGCCCATGTCCGGCACGACCGCCCGACGCACACCAAGGCCCACACCGCACCACATGGAACCGATCGACTACTACAACGACCAGAAGTACTGCCCCTCCTGCGAGGACTACGTGCCCTACTTGATGAGCGTCGAGCACAGCTACTGCACGTGCTGTGGTGGTGAGGTTCGCCTGTTCTCCAAGACCGACTGGGAGAACTTCCAGAACGGCCTCTCCGCGAAGCGCCCGAAAGGTGGCCGCCCGCGCAAGAAGGCGACCACGAAGTCGAACCCGAGCACCGACCGCGAGTCCGCGTAGTCACATCCCGCCTGGGACGATCGCTCGACCGCACCCGCGAGCGAAGTCCCGCACCCGGCGCGCATCCCACCGCACACGAGGGATCCCGCCGCCACACCCACTCGCCCTGGCCTTGGGCGACACTCCACACCGGCGCAGGTCGTGACCCGCGTCGGCTCAGGCCCTCCAGCCTGGCTCGGTTTCCGGCCGAGCTCGAAGAGATCTTCTTGTTGGATCGACTCTCTCTCCTGGACCAGGGGACCCTCGCATCGCGGGGGTCCCCTGGTCCTTTTCTTGGGCTCCGGTGGCTCCCGACCGGCGCGACGCGGCAGGATAGGGGACTGGCCTGGCTCGCTCCGCAAGATCGTGCGCCCCACCCCCTTGGGCCCGAGCGCGGACCTCACGGAACCCTCGCCCCCCCCAGGAGTCACCAGCGACGTCCCGAGCCCGTGTGCGGAGCCAAGTCGGCCAGCCCCATCGCGTCATGAATGCGCCCCCTCCCCGAACCCACGATCCCGCCCAGTTGCGCGCGCGCATCGCGGAGGCGCGGTTGATGCTGATCTTCACGCCCGAGTTGGTGAACGACCCCTTCGCTGCCGTCACCTCGGCCCTGCCCCACGTGGACGTGGTGCAGGTGCGACCGAAGGCGGCGGGGCAAGGTGGAGGTCCCTCCGAAGCGCGCGCCTGCCTGGACGCCACGCGCCGGGTGCTCGCCCTGTGTGCCGACCTCGGGACGGACGCGCCGCTCGTCACCGTGGACGATCGCGTGGACGTCGCCCGGGTCCTGTGGGACGAGGGTTGCGCCGGGGTCCACCTGGGCCGCGCCGATCAGCCGCCGCGAGATGCGCGCGAGGTCCTTGGGCCCGAACCGCTCATCGGCCTGTCCACGCACGATGCGCTGCAGGTCGCCCTGGCGGACGACGATCCGATCGACTCGATCGGGTTCGGTCCCATCTTCGCGACGCCCACCAAGGGGCTGACCCGCGGCGTCGGCGTCGAGGCCGCGTGGGTGGCGACGCAAGCGACCGACCTGCCGCTGTTCGCGATCGGCGGCATCGATGCCAGCAACGTCCAGGACCTGGGCCGCGTCGGACGCATCGCTGTCGCCTCGGCGATCCTGAACGCGGACGATCCCGGCCGTGCAGCCCTTCGTCTACGCGAACTGCTGCTCGGGGCTCCGGAGTGAAGGGCGCCGCCATCCTTGCGGCACCGACGCGCCTGAGTCTGGGCTAGGGCAGCAAGAGCATCGCGTCGCCGTACGAGTAGAAGCGGTAGCTCTCAGCGATCGCTTCGGCGTACAGGTCCAGGATCGTCTCGCGTCCGACCAGGCCCGCGACGAGCATCAACAACGTGCTCTTCGGCAGGTGGAAGTTCGTCATCAAGCCGTCGATCACGCGGGGTGGATTCTCGGGGTGCAGGAAGATGCGCGTTTCCCCGCATCCCGCGTGCAGCTCGCCGTCCTCCCCCACGCAGGACTCCAACACGCGCGCGCTGGTCGTCCCCACGGCGATCACGCGGCCACCCCGGGCGCGGGTGTCACGCACGGCCTGAACCGTCGCCGCGGACAGGTCGTACACCTCGGCGTGCATCTCGTGCTGGCGCGGGTCCTCGACCTGGACGGGCCGGAACGTCCCCGCGCCCACGTGCAGCGTGACCGTGGCGTGGCGCACGCCCTGGTGCTCGAGCGCGGCCAACAGCTCGGGCGTGAAATGCAGTCCCGCCGTCGGCGCAGCGACCGCACCGGGCTTCGCCGCGTACACCGTCTGGTAGCGCTCGCGATCGGCGCCATCCCTGGAGTCGTCCGAATCGCGTTCGATGTAGGGCGGCAGAGGCATCGTTCCCGCGCGCTCGAGCAGGTCCTCGACCCGCGCCGCTGGATCGGCGGGATCCCGCAAGTGCAACGACCAGACGGGACCGGGTTGATCCCCTTCCCATTCGCGTTCGATCAGCTCGGCCTGCAGTCCCCCGTCGACGTCCAGGACCTCGCCCGGCACGGGTTTCTTGGCGGGACGGACGAGGGCGCGCCACGGAACGGATTCGGTGCGCGAGGCGTCGATCGGAGCGGGTCCGAGGAACAACAACTCGACCCGCGCCCCGCTCGGACGGCGACCGTGCAACCGCGCCGGACGGACGCGCGTGTCGTTCACGACGAGCAGGTCCCCCGGTTGCAGCAACTGCGGTAGATCTCGCACGCGCAGGTGTCGCCGCTTCCCCGACCCGCGCTCGTGCACGAACAATCGCGCCGCGTCCCGGGGCTCGGCCGGGACCTGCGCGATGGCCTCGGAGGGCAAGGTGAAGTCGTAGTCGGAGAGTCGCACGGATGTGGGGTACCCGTTTGGGATCGGGGACCTCGCCATGGTGATCGCCTGGCTGGTCGGCTGGCTGGTCGGCTGGGTCCCGGGGAGCCCTGCATCCTGCGCACGAGATGCCCATTGTCGAGGAGAAGTCCGTGGGAAGGGTCCCCTGGGCCCGATTCGGGCGACTCGGCCCGGAACGGGGCCCGAAAGTCCCCAGGCCAGGCCGCTAGGTCCAGGGGCCCCCACCGATCTCGTTTCCCAAATCTGCGCCTCCAGGCCACCCGATCCGGGGTTGCCGGGGTCCGGAAGCTCCAGTGGATCCCGAAACCTGACGTTACTGGCTTGGAGCCGAAGGGCTCTCCGTGATCCGGATCGCGCCCGGGGGGGCCACGATCAGGAGATCGGTCCACGTGAAGGAGACCGTCGAATTGCACACGTTCGGCGGTCTCCGCTTCTTGGGGCTACGGTCCCGCGCTCAATCGGGCCAGGGGCCGGGGTTCGGAGGATCGTCGGGGTCGACCCCCAGATCGGTCAGCCGCAGCACCAAGGTGTCCGGGTCCCAGCCGAGCAGTGCGGCTGCACGGGTCTTGTTCACGCGCCCGCGCCGGTTGCGGGTGCAGGCCACCGCCGCCAACAGGTCCGTGCGCGCGGGTCGACGAGCGTCCGGTCCCGCCTCAGGCCGAACGCCGATCGAAGCCAGGTGAGCCGCGACATCGCCCGCCTCGAGAAGGGCCCCGGGCGCGAGCCGCACCAGGCGATGGAGGGCCGCGTCCAGGTCGCGCAGTCCTCCGGGCCACGCCTGCCGCCAGAGCAAGGTGTACGCCTCGGGGGCGAGGCGCGGTGGTGCGACCTCCTCGTCCACCGCGGCCCGGGACAAGAGCCCGTCGAACCACGCGAACAGCTCGGACCGACGTTCGCGCAAGGCCGGCACGTGGAACACCGCTTGGTTCAAACACGCAACGAGCTCGGGATCCAACTCCGTTTCGTTCGGCTCGGACCGCATGGTGATCACGACACATCCCTGGCGCGCATCTGATCGCAGCCGTCGCGCGAGTCGCGCTTGGGCACGGGGCGCCATCCGGGTGGGCTCGGTCAAACACGTTCCGCCCTTGCGTCCCATCTGCTGCGCCACGGACAGCAACCACTGCGCGAGGATGCGCTTGCCGGAACCGGGTGGACCGACCAACGTCACCGGCCGCCGGGACCGGGCGGATGCGAGCCACCTGGAGGCGAAGGCCGCGAAGGCGGGATCGGTCGACGGAAGTACGGGGTCTCGGGTCCGTGCGAGTCGCGCGCTCAGACGATGGACGGCGTGCGTCACCTCGAGCACCGCGCGCGGGACGAGTCCCTGGAGACGTTCGACCTCGAGCGGACCCAGGTCGCGACGCCGAACCGATTCCAACGCGAGTGCGCCGATCACATGACCGTCGACGATCAGGGGTTCGACCCGGCCGGAGGCGGCTCGCGGATGCAACCCGAGGCCCGGGGTCGGCTCGTCCCAAGCGACCGGACACGCGGTGCGGCGCACACGCTCCAGCGCGAGCGCGCGGTCGAGGGGGACGGTCACGCCCTGGTCCTCGAACGGCAGTCCTCCTCCGCCGTGGGCCATCAACTCCGGCCCCTCCGGACCGAAGGACGCGGCGTACCAACGCCGACGTCCCAGCCCGATGCCGAGGGCGTCCCTGAGCTTCGCCAGTTCCCACGCGATCGGACCGTCCACGGGTTGCCGGAGCCCGACCGAGCGCGCCGGTTGCCGCGGGCCGCAGGAACCGAGAACGCGTTCGCGCCAGCCCTCCGCCCAGGCCTGCAAGCGATCCCTGCTCGGCAGGAACTCGTGCTC
>JAJDEX010000305.1 GCA_029259575.1 Planctomycetota bacterium
TTCGAGCAGCGCCTCGATCGCCTCGGCGTTGGACAGCCAAGCTTCGTCCTGGGCGGAGACCTCGAGCGGTGCGGTCGCGAGGCGAATGCGCGGCGCTTCGAGCTTCGACTCCAGCTTGCTCCGTTCCGCCTCGATCTCGGCCGGTTCGCGGCGCGGCGCGTCCTCGTGCGAGCCCATAGCGCGCGGCGACAGGGCGGCGCGGCGCCGTTCGAGATCGGCCAGATTGCGGGCGAACTCGGCGACCTCCAGGCTGTGCTTCAACTCGACGCGACGGCTGCGCAACTCCTGCAGTCGATCCTGCACCTCGGCACGTTCCGCTTCGGCCTTGTGGGCAGCCTTCGCCGTGCTGCGCGCTTCGTTGTAGGCGCGGCCGGCGTCCTTGATCGCCTTGCGCAGGTCCGCGGAACGATGCTGGCCCCGGTTGTCGTTGCGCCAGAGCGCCTGGCGATCGTTGAAGAGCTTGGTGCGAACCTCGTGCAGCGGGAGCGCGGACTTGAGGCCGGTCTCGCCGAGGAGCAGTTCGTTGATGTGCTCCTTGACGTCGTCCCCGACGTTCAGCGTTTCGCCGGCTTCGAGCGAGTACACGGAGCGGTACAGCGCGCGCGGGATCGACTGGACCTCGGACAGCGGCGCGTTGTTGCGATCGCGCTTGGACTCGAAGTCCTCGCCAGGAACGCCCGTGCGGAACGTGGGCGCCGATTGCAGCAGCCGTTCCACCCGAACCGCGTTCCCGTGGTCGGGCTCGAGCACACCCTCGAGGTGCAGCGTCACGTCCAGGTTCCAGGTGGCGAGCGGATGTTGCTCGCGATTCGCCGGTTCGAAGCCGTACAGCAGCGTTTCGAACGCGGTGTGGAACGTGGTCTTGCCGGCCTCGTTCGGCCCGAGCACGACCGTGACGCCTTCGCCGAACTCGAACGAGCGTCCGGACAGGTTGCCGAAGCACGGTGTGTCGATGCGCTGAACCCTCATGCGTCCACCTTCAATGCGCGGTTCAGATAGGTCTCTTCCAGGCCTTCGAGCAAGGTCACCAGGTACTCGCGGCGCGAGTCCGCGTCGATGCCGCTCTCCTCCATGGCGAGGTGTTCGATCGGCAGGTCGCTCACATCGCGCGCACCGCTGCGGAACTCCTCGATCAGTTGCAGGGTCTGGGCCACGACGCTGGGTGTCGCGCGGATCTCGTCGAGGTCGCGCGGTTTGTGCAGTCCGTCGGGACGCAGTTGGACCTCGATGGCGGACGTGGTCTCGGTGAGTTCTTGCTCGAGCTCCTTGCGCTCGGTCTCGTTCCAGAGCGCGTAGCTCATCGGACATGGCCCGGTCGGGATCAGCCGCACGCAAACCTCGCCCTCCGCGCCGCTGGCGATCGTTTCGACGCGTTGTTGCAGGATCTCGATCAGCGCTGCGGTCGTCGCGGCGGCCTCCAAACCATCGATCGTCGCGCGTTCCCAGGTCACGGGTGCGAACGCGACGAAGCGCGGTTCGACGGGGACGCCGGCCTCGAGCTCGACGACGAGGCCGCCCTTGGGACCTCCCTCGCTGGGCTTCGGACTGCGGCCTTGCAGGTTGCCCGCGTACCAGACCGGCAGGTCCTCGAACACTTGCTGGCGGCGGTGGACGTGGCCGAGCGCCCAGTAGTCGAAGCCGGCTTGCAGGAAGCTCTCGCGCGTCGAGGGCGCGTACACCGCGTGGTCCTCGGAGCTGCGGGCGCCCGTCACCTGTGTGTGCACGAGCCCGACGACGGGCAGTTCGGTGTCCTGGGCGCCGAGCTTGGCAACCAGGTCCACGTCGACACCGACCTTGGAGTGCCCGACGCCGACGACGATGCCGACGTCGTCGCCCTCCGCGTCCGTGATCGTGACGGCCTTGGGGGTGGCTTTGGCGAACAGGTGAACGCGCTGTTGCCAGTCGGCCTCGCCAGCGAGATCCAGTTTCGCCGCACGGAACGCCGCGCCCCCCGGATCGTGATTGCCGCAGCAGTACAGCACGTGAATGCCGGCCTCGGCGCAGCGCTGGATGCCGCGCCGGAAATGCAGTTCCACGCGCCGATCGAGGTCCGGGTCGTCGAACGCATCGCCGGCGATCAGGATCGCGTGCAGCTCTTCCCCGATGGCGAGCTCGAGCGCCGCGTCCCAAGCCTCGAGCGTCGCGTCACGCAAACGCGCCTTGGTCTCGGGCCGCCCACCGAAGACGGTGGCCAGGTGCAGGTCGGCGAGGTGCAGGAATCGGAAGGCCATGGGAGGGGCAGTCTAGCCGATTCTGGCGGTCGTTCCTCGGCCCGTGCGCGACCGATCCGCGTAACCTCATCGCATGGCGAGCGTACCCAAAGGGCGGCAAGAGCAGGCGGAGCAGCGCGTTCCGGAGGTCCGGGTCATTCACGATCTTCCGCTCCTCCTGGAGGACGCGTGGCTGTACAGCGCGTGTTTCCTGGTGACTCGGCCCGGCCTCGTTCAGCCGCATTGGATCGTCGAAACGAAGTATCCCGGAGTGAGTTGGCGCCCGGAGGCGGTCGCCTTCGACCTCATCGACAGCAACGAGTACGACCTCCTCGTTCAGACCAGCACGGTCGAGCCTGAACCGATCACGGACCGTCGTATTCGAGTTCCCTTCACCGTGTCCGAGGATGGCCTCGTGGACTTGGGGGATCCGAGTGGGATGACCAGGGTTCGGCTGGACCGTGGACCGTACGTGATCCTCTTCGAGGAGGACTGGGACGAGTTGAAGATTCGCGTCACCTTCATTCCCGGCATTCTTGAAGCGATCAAGATCATGCCGGCCCCCGATCACAGGATCGAGGGCG
>JAJDEX010000306.1 GCA_029259575.1 Planctomycetota bacterium
GCAGGGCGCGGAGCCGGACGAGCCGCGGGGCGACTTCCTCCCTGCGCGGGGCGGCCACGTTGGGCCAAGGCGGGCACATCCGCGAGCAGGACTGCGGCGGCCAGTGAGAGCAGGAAGGGAACGATGCGTTTCGTCATGAGATGTCTCCAGCAGGGATCGTCTCCGATATGCAAGCGGGGTGCCAAGTCCAGAATCACCCTCAGAGGGCCGCACGTGGCATCGCCCAGGGCGCCCTGACCTCCCCTGGGGACACCGCAGAGTGCAGTGGAGAAGGCCCCGAGAACCCCATGTGAAAGACCTGTGTGGACCAACCCTGGGGTCGGACGCTGGATACGTACCGGCGTGTACGAGATGGCGAAGACATCGTGGCCGGAAATGTGACCGAAGATGCGGTGGCCGGACAACCGGCACCGTCAGTCCGACCACATCTTCGGCTATCGAATGCGAGCCACCGCAACGACGCTGCGAGGTCTCAATCTTGAGCAGGTACGGTGACCTGGACCGGGCCCAGTTCACGATGGGCGAAGCGCACGCGCGGGGCACCCGGAGTTCCACCGGCCGTGCGAATCTCCGAGGCCATCTCGCGCAGGATCGCCGGGACGATCGCAGCCGGACCGTCGAACGAAGCGCCGCGGCCCCCGCTGCCGGCGCGCAGGACCCACGGGGCCTCGATGGGGGCGTCGGAGCCGGCGTCGCGGAGGAGCACGAGGGCAACGGGTTCCCATGCTGCGCCGAGTTCGATCTCGAAACCGCTCTGCAGGGCGGTGCCCTGGGACTCGACCTGTTCCGCCTTCAAGCGCCCCATGACCACGGCCGATTCCCACGAGACCCCCTTCGCCAGGGCGATGCGCTGGACGACCGTGTCTTGGTGTTGAACTTGAATCGACTCGTACCCACCGCTGGTCGCGCGGCGCACTTCGGCGGGCTGGAAGAACCCGTCCACCAAGGAGTGGTGGGTCTCGACGCGGTCGACCACCTCGCTCCAGACCGGGGTCCCCTTCACCCGCAGGTCGAAGGACCTGGGCCAGGCGCGTTCGGCCTCGGTCCATTCGATGTTCTCGAGCGACTCGTAGACGACACCATCCGCATCCCGGCTCGACATCGTCGTGGGGAACCCTGCATCGTTGACGACGACCTGCAACGAGCCGAGTTCACCCAGGGGCGCGTGACCGATGTGCCCATCGATCAACCAAGCCGGATGATCGGGCCACATCAGGAGAGCGCGTCGCAATGCGAACAAGCGGTGGACGTCGTCGCGGGCTGCCCCCTCGAGGATGCGGCCCTCCTTCTCGCGGATCTTGACGAACCAGGCGTGCCCACCGAAACGGTAGTGGAGCCGACGCAGCCGTTGGCCATCGACCTCGACCGTCAACTCCGCGCGACCTCGATCCGGGAAGCCCAGGGTGACGACGAAGACCTGGGGAGGCGTCGTGTCGTCGGCGAACTGGATCGTGGACGTACTGCGCACGCAGCGGAATCCCGACTCGGTGGTCCAGGGGCCTGGCGCGAGCGGGTCGTCCTCGGGCTGGTCCGGAGCGGCGTCGACCTGTTCCGCGGGAGGGTCGGTGTCCCCCGCGTTCGAAGGCGTCTCGCCACAGGCGGCGATCAGCGGGAACGAGAGCATCAGGGCCAGGATTCGCACGTCCACGAGCCTACTCGACGGCTTGCCCGATTGCGCTGTCCGCAGCTTTGGGCCGAGTCGGACGAGGCGTCACGTGCGACCCTGCCGAGTTCTCCGCCGCCAAGAGCGGCTAGTTCTCAGGCGTCTTCGACAGAGCCCATTGCAACCACTCGGTCTTGTCGTCGCCGTAGTTGCGCTCCGACAAGAACTGCAAGGACTCGATGAGCAACCTCGCCTGATCGCCCTTCGCGTCCTGAAGGGCCATGGCCAAACCTCGGGCGGCCGGTCCCTTGGCGTGCAGGTCCTGGGACCCGATCGTGACGATCGACGCCGCGGCGACTTTGCCGACCAGCGGCACCGGATCGTTCAGGAGCAGCACCAGATCCGCGACCGATTCGGCGTCGTTCAAGTGGGCGAGGGCCAGAGCGCAGTGCACGCGCACTCCGGCTTCCTCGTCGAGCAAGCCACGGCGCAGTTGACGAGCCGCGCCTTCGCCCTTGTTGCCGGCCTTGATGACGTTCTTGATCGCCAGGGACGCATTGACCCGCACCCGCGTCGGCTGCTCCATGTCGATCTTGGTCAACAGCGGCGTCAGGTCCGTTTCCGACATCGACAGGCGGGAGAGGCCGAGCGCAGCGTTGGCCACGACCGCGGGCTCCAGGTCGCCCAGGGCGAGGAGCAACGGCGGGAGCGCGCGCGGGTTCTCGGTGAAGCCGAGCGCCATCGCAGCGACCTGGCGGTTGTAGAGCGGGCCGCTCTGCAGTTGCTGTTCGACGATCGAGAACTTCTTGGCCGTGTCGTTGCCGATCTTCTGGGCGATGCGCCGTTGGGCGGCCAGCGTGCTGTCGTCCCCTCCCTTGAGTTCGATGTTGCTCCAGGCCCGGATCTGTCGATCGAGGCTGGCCATCGTGATGCCGATGCCTCCGTCGCCGGTGGCCCCCTGGTCCGAGACCTGCCACGGGGCGTACTCGGCCCCTTCCGGGATGAACGAGAACTCGCTCCCCTTGTCGCTGGAGGAGGCGCAGGCGGTGACGGCGAGAAGGCTGAGCAGGGGTGCGAATCGCATAGTGGACCTCGGACGGTCGGTGGCCACGGATCTTCCCGGCCCGAGGCTGGTTTGGGAACAGCGACCTCCAGGACTTTGCCCGGATCTGCTCCGGAGTCCGAGCGAAGTGGTCCGGAGTGACCCACGCGGCGGCTCCTGGGCGACTTAGCAGGCGGAAGCGACGTTCCGAACCGGTAGGCTGGGACCACGTGGTGCCCGGCACGGGGCCGCAACGAATCTCCGCAATCGAACCTTCATGTCCGTTCATATTCTCGACGCCATGGCCCGCGAGGGCTTCGAGTCCTTCGTCGCCCTGCACGACCGCAAGAGTGGGCTGAGGGCGTTCCTGGGCGTTCACGACACCACGCGCGGACCGGCCTTCGGTGGCGTGCGCCGTTGGGAGTATCGCGACGAGCGCGGTGCGCTGCTGGACTGCCTGCGCTTGGCGCGCGCCATGACGCACAAGTGCGCTCTGCTCGACCTGCCGGCGGGCGGTGCCAAGGTCGTCGTCCTGGATCGCGAAGGTGTGGACTGGGAGGGGGCGTACCGCGCCATCGGCCGCGCCGTCGAAGGCATGGGTGGACGGTTCTACACCGGGCCGGACGTCGGGACCGGCGAGCGGGAACTCGGCTGGATGTCGGGACAGACCGCGTACGTGACCGATCCCGGTCCAGCGGGCCCGGGCGAACTCGCGGCGAGCACGGCCGAAGGTGTGTTCCGGGGGATCGAATCCGCGTTGACCCATCTCGACGGTGAGCCCGACTGGAACCAGCGTTCGATCGCCGTCCAGGGTTTGGGCGCGGTCGGTTGGAACTTGGCCGAGCGGTTGCTCGGCGTCGGCGCGAAGGTGTACGGCACGGATGTCCTGCCGGATCGTGTCGACCTGGCTCAGGAGCGCTTGGGCGTCGAGCCCCTGCGTCCCGGCGAGGAGGTCTCGATGGTGTGCGACGTCCTCGCACCCTGCGCCATGGGAGGGATGTTGCACGACCTGTCGGTCGAACGCTTGAAGTGCCGCATCGTCGCCGGTGGCGCGAACAACGTGTTGGCCAAGCCGTTGCACGGGGACCGCATGCACGAG
>JAJDEX010000307.1 GCA_029259575.1 Planctomycetota bacterium
CGGGGTCGCGCGGGTGGATGCGGATGCGCGAGATGTGCCGCGACTCGGACAGGCCGACGTGCGTCCACGTCTCGCCGGCGTCCAGGGAGCGCCACATGCCGTCGCCGTGCGAGACGTTGCCGCGCACGGTCTTCTCGCCGCCGCCCACGTACACCACGTTCGGGTCCCACTCGGACACGGCGACCGCGCCGATCGAACCGCCGAAGGAACCGTCGCTGACGTTGTCCCAGGAGCGGCCTGCGTTGGTCGTCTTCCAAACGCCGCCACCGGCAGCGCCCATGTAGTAGGTGTCGCGATCCGTCGGCAGGCCCGTGACGGCGGCCGATCGACCTCCTCGATAGGGACCGACCTCGCGATAGTTCAGGCCGGAGAAGACGGTCTCGACGCTCGTGTCGGCCTCTTGCGCAAAGGTCGAGGGAACGAGGGCGGCGAGAACGAGGAGAGTCGAATGAAGTCGCAAGGCAGGGATCCTGGGGGGAAACGGGGCCGCGATCGTACCGCGCGCCCAGGCAACCTGCTGGCCTACCGGCGTTCGATCCTGGTTCGAGAATCAGCGATGGATGGCGACGCCATCGACGCGCTCCATCAGGACCGCTTTGGTAGGCATGATCGCGGTCAAGTTGCGCGGGACAAGGTAGAGCTCTTCACCGTCCACAATCTCGGCGTAACTGGTCGTGCCATCCTCGATGTACCAGGTCACGTTCGCAGTTCCACCGACCTTAGGATTGTTGCGGACACGGATCAGGTCGGTGTCCATCGCCGGAGAGATCGCCGGTGCGGAGGTCCAACTGAGCAGGAGGGTCAGGCCGGCCACGACGGTCGCGCCGGCGAGCATGGAAGGGACGTGCAGAGTGAGAGTGCGTTGCATGATGGGAGTCCTTGGGAATCGAGGGACCTCCGCATCGTACGCACGCCACGCACGACATGCACAGGATCGCGCGCTCAGCCCTGGGACACGACCATCCGCAACTGGCACATCACCGTCGGCGCCGTGCGCAGATGCCCATACCGTTCATCCCACGCGCCGCTCCGGAGGTCGTTGGCCAGGTCGGCCATCGCGCGCGCTTCGACTCCGGCAGGCAGGTGCGACCAGGCGGACTGGGCCGCGCGGACCTCGGCGCGCAGGAACCACTCGGGGCGTGCATACAGTGCGGCCTGGAACGCGTCCTGGCACGTTCGCGTGACGGGCACGGTGTGCACGTCCGCCCCGCCGAGTCCCTGCACGATGCGTTCGATCGGACCGTACCTGCGCATCTCGACGGCGTGCATCTCGGGCACGTAGTCCTTCAACCAGAAGTCCGTCGGCGCGTTGGGGTCGAAGGTCATCACGACGACAGGACCCGAGGTCACGCGCCGCATCTCGGCCAAGCCACGTTGCAGGTCGGGCCAATGGTGCACGCTCAGGATCGCCATCGAGGCCTCGAACGCGTTGGCGGCGAACGGCAAGTCCTCGGCGAAGTGAGCCAACGCCGGCACCACCTGTGAAGAGCGCAGCGCGCGCATCTGCTTGGAGGGTTCGACAGCCACGACACGAAGATCCTGGGGCTCGTACGACCCGGTCCCGGCGCCGACGTTCAAGAGCGACTGCGCATCGCCCAAGAACTCACGCAGTCGAACCGCGATGTGCGGATCGGTGCGTCGCACGCCCGCGTACTCGCCCTCGAGTTCGTCGTAGTCGAAACCGGTCGAAGCGATGTCCATGGGATGCCTGCGGAGCGTGGACCAAGCACGCTGGTCGGGATCCACGTTATCGAACAGGTCTACTGGAACGCGATCTCGACGCCGTCCGAGAAGTTCGCAGTGGTCCCACCGACGAAGTCGCGGTACCAGAACTGGAAGTTCCAGGTGTCGCCGGGAAGCATCACGCGGGTGAACGGCGGCATGGCGGTCGGGACGTCGTCCAGGTCGAGCACCAAGCTCGCCACACCGGACGCTCCGGAGTTCACGATGAAGTCGTCGTGTCGTCCGATCGTACCGCTCAAGCAGAGCACGCCGCTGAAGAGCGGGGTCGCCGCCTGGGTCGGGCCGCTGATCATGAACCCGAACTGGTTGGGCGGCAACTGCACGACGTCGAGCGTGACGTCGTTGTCGGCGACCTGCTCGCTGCCTCGCGCCGTCAGCAAGGCGGGCTGGCTGGTCGAGTTGTTGCTGGCCGGTTGGCAGTAGCTGGCGCCGATGGCACCGCAACCTCCCAGGTCCGCACCGACGTAGCGCACGCGCAGGATCTGGGCGCCGGAGGCGATGGCGAAGTTGCCTTGATCCGCGTAGAGGTCGGTGAAGTAGAGCCCGTCGGGTCCAGCCGCGAGGCCGGCGACGGTCGCCTTGCCCGTGCCCGCGTACTCGATCAACGTCGTCGGTCCGCTGATCAGGTTGCCCGCAGCACTGATCTCGAACTCGGTGATGCGCTTGCCGTTCGCCTGGGGACCGGTCGCGTAGGTGGGACCGGACTCGGTGACGAACGCGTGGTCCTGCTTCGACGCGGGGAACCCGCTGCCCGAGAAGATCGTGGGCTGGATCCAGGCGATGTTCACGGGACCGGTCGACGGCGCCCAGTTGTGGATGGCCTGGTTGCCCATGCTCGCGTCCGAACCGTTCCAACCGTAGTTCACGCCCGCTTCCATGCGCGCCAGACGGTCGACGCTGGGTCCGTTCTCGACGCTGTAGTGGAAGCCGTCCGAGGCGCGCGTCGCTCCGCCGAACGGGTTGCGCACGCCGTACGACCAGACGTAGTCGCGCGCGGTGATCGGCGCTCCGTTGTAGAGCGGGTTCGAGGCCGGCGCGCTGCCGTCCAGGTTCATGCGCAGGATCTTGCCGCGGAAGGACCCCAGGTTCTGGGCGGTCGACGAGGTGAAGCCGTCCCCCATGTGCACCATCAACGTGCCGTCGTCCTGCAGCTCGATGTTCGAGATGAAGTGCGACTGCCCTTGGGACTCGCCGTTCATGTCCAGGATCGTCGTCTGCGTCGCGGCGGTGAGGCCACCGTCCAGACTGGTGAAGCGCACGACCTTGGGGTAGTGCGGGCCACCTGCGTCGTACAGCATCCCGGCGTAGACGTCGCCGGTGTTCGGGTCGACGTCGATCCCGCTGAGCCCTTGCTCACCGGAACCCGGGAAGTTCCCGGTGGGCGCGTAGTTCAGCAGGTTGTCCGCGTAGATGCTCATCGTCCCGTCGTTGCGCACGACCTGAATGCGGCCGTACAGCTCGGTCACGTACAGGAACGGGTCGTCGGGGTTCGAACCAGGATTCGGGACGAACGCGAGGTTCACCGGCATCTGCAATCCGCTGGCGACGACCTCGATGCGATAGCCGGGCTGGGTGGCGACCCACGGGATCGTCGCGCCGCGCGCCAGGTTGTTGAAGATCGGAGTCGTCTGTCCCGCACCGGCGAACCAGGTGCCGCCGTCCGACGTGATCCAGAACAGCTCGGTCGAGTTCGGCGCCATGTTCAGGGCCGGCAACAGGATGCGCGTGCGATCGCATTCGTGCGTGACGACGACCAGGTCGGTCTCGCCCAGCACCAGGCCGTTCGAACCCGATTCGATCCGCACACGAACGTCCACGTGCGCCGGCAGCTCACCAGGGTTGGTCACCGTGTTCGTGATGCCATCGTTGCCCGCGATCTCGAGCAACAGTCCGCCGGGTTGGGATTCCAGCACGATGCGCGGCTGGGTCGGCGCCGAAGCCAGGACCACGTCGAAGCCGCTCGCAGCGAAGGTCCAGGCCGGCGCGGGGTCCGTCACCAGATCCTCGGTCTCGAAAGCCAGGAACGTGGTCGCGTCGGCGGTCAAGAATGTGCGCTCCGCCCAGGGCCCCCATTCGGTCAAGGGATCGCCGCTGTCGTCGCGCATGCGAACGCGAAGGGTGAAGGCGGTGTTCTCGTCGAGCTCGTTCTGCCCGGTGTGCGTGCCTTCGAAGATGCCGTCGCCCAGGTGGGCGTGAACGGCCTCGGGACCGCTGATGCACGCGGAACGCCAGACGCGTTCGAGGGGCAAGGTGCGCCAGATCTCCCAGTCCGTGCACAGGTGTTGGCTGAGGTTCGGGTCGCTGAAGGGGAAGGCCTCCATGTGCACGTCGAAAGGGTTGACGACCTGGCCGTTGACGGCGGGCTCGTTGATCGGCGGCGGCTCGGGCATCAGGTTGCCGGTGGCGACCGAAGTGGCCTCGTCGAAGGACCAGGAGCGCACGTCGTGGTTCTGGCTGATGCCTCCGGTCGCGCCGGTGAAGCCGACCCAGGCGGTGCCGTCGTTCAAGCTCAGTTCCGCATCGATGTCGAGCGGCACGATGAGATCCGGGATGCCGCCGTCCAAGATGACCGCGAGCGAACCGGGCGCGTACTCGAGCCGAATCGTGTGGACGGCGCCGTCGTTGAGGAGCGGCACCAAGGAGGTCGCGCCGAGCGAATTGAAGTGACTGACCGTGTTCGCACCCGAACCGTTCGTGTGCACCGAGATGTGGTTCGCCGTCGGGTCGCTGGAACCGCCGTTGCCGTAGACGTCGAGCTCGAGCGCGACGCTGTTCAGGATCCCGTCGTAGCCGAGCTCGCCACCACCGCCACCGATCGCCGCAACACCATCGCGCTGGATGACGAACGCCATGCCGTCCGCACCGCCGTTGCCCATCTGGAACTCGAACTCGCAGATCCAGGGGTCGACGACGTTCTGGCGCGTGTTGAACCAAGCGGATCCCTCCTGGCTGTTCGAGTTGGGCGTCAAACGCAGGACGTTGCCGTTCTGTCCGGCCGAACCGTTGAACACGAGACCCGACGTCGACGAGAAGTCGGGGAACGTGACGTCGGCGAGGGCGGGCGCGGAGCAGACGAGGAGGCCTGCGGTCACGGAGGTGATGCGGTGATGGAGCATCCCTACAGGTTAGGGAAGATCGCCTGGCTCGGAGGAACCGCCTCGTGGATCACGATTCGGAAACCTCCGGATGAGATCACACGATGCTATGAATGGGCCCCGGTCACGCCCGTAGTGCCACGGGCCTCACGGCCCTGTCCCATGCGCGATCTCTTTCTCGACTTCTGCTGGTGGGTCCTCGAACGACTCTTCGACCTCGGCGTCGCGTTCTTGGACGTCGTTCTGTTGCGCGGCCGCACATCTCGGTCGCGCCCGCCCCTGCGCAACTCGCGACGCAAGGAGCGTAGGGCCAAACCCAAGAGCACGGTCGAGCCGCAGGCCGAGGTCGAACCGCCATCGATGCCACCGGCCACGCGGGACCCTCGCGATGCCCCCGAGAACGAGTGGACGATGCCGCGGGAATCGGGCGTCGACCACCGGCGCTGAATCGCACGCCGGGTCGACGGGCTGGCGCCCGGGGCCCAGCGAGGTTGGGTCGCCCGCCCTCGACGAAGGAGGGGCGCTCGTCCGTGGACGACGCCCCCCATTCCTGACGGCCGGTCCGGAGACTCGCGCCTCCGCCCGAATCGATCGCTCACCGATTCGGTTGCGGAGTGACGCGCAGGTACGGCTTCAACGCCTTGAATCCCTTGGGGAACTTCGCCTTCGCGTCCTCGTCCGACACGCTCGGAACGATGATGACGTCGTCGCCGTCCTTCCAGTTGGCGGGAGTCGCAACGCTGTGGTTCGCGGTCAACTGGAGCGAGTCCAGCACGCGCAGGATCTCGTCGAAGTTGCGGCCGGTCGCGGCGGGATAGGTGATCATCAACTTCACCGTCTTGTCCGGACCGATGACGAAGACCGAACGCACGGTCAACGTCGCGAGAGCCTTGGGATGGATCATCCCGTACATCTCGGCGATCTTGCGATCCGGATCGGCCAGCAGCGGGAAGTTCAGCGCGACGCCCTGGGTCTCCTCGATGTCGGCGGCCCAACCGTTGTGGTCCTCGACCGAGTCGACGCTGAGGCCAATGACCTTGCAGTTGCGCTTCTCGAAGTCACCCTTGAGCTTGGCGACGGTGCCGAGCTCGGTCGTGCAGACCGGGGTGTAGTCCTTGGGGTGCGAGAACAGGATGCCCCAGCCGTCGCCGAGGTAGTCGTGCAGGGAGATGGAGCCCGCGGTGCTGTCCGCGGTGAAATCGGGGGCGGTGTCGCCGAGTTGGATGGACATGGTTGAAACCTCGTGTTGGCGTTCGTTCGGGGAGCTCTGGAACGCTCGAAAGGATACCGCCGATGGGGCTCCTGCGGTGTGCCGGTCGCGTCAGTCCTCGGCAGCCCTACGGACCTCCGTGGAACGCCGCCGTTCGATGGACACCGTGGTCCAGATGGAACCGATTCCGATGAGCGTCAGGGATTGGGGAGCCATGAGCATCGCCCACCTCACATCTCGGATCAGGACCTGCCCGACGACGATGGTAAGGAGGATGCTACTGAGGATCCCCAGAGCAATCGTGGCGTAGTGCTTCACGGTTCGAGGCGGATCGACATGGGTCCTGCGTGCGGGACGGATCGTGATCCGGCTCTGGGAATCGACCACACCCGAATCCTCCTCCCCGTCGCGGATGGGCTCCAAGCGCATGGGGCGGATGACCGCTTGGGACTCGAGCTCCTGCACGGCTCGTCTGTCCGCGTCCTTCCGTCGTCTACGGAGCCTCCGCTTGCTGGCCCACCCGTCGAAGAGGTCACTCCCGATCAAAGCAGCAGGAACACTCAGCCCTACCAGGAACACCATGAGCAGATAGTGCCTGCTTCCGCAGATCTCGATGCAGACGAACACCCAGACCAGAACCGCCAGGATGGCGACCGGATGAGGCACACCGCTCGAACTCGTATCCGCGTTCCGAGGACTCGAGCGCACGACGCGGAATTGATCCCCACTGCGTCGGATCTTGCGCCTGCGCGTCAAGTTGCGATCGAACGAACGCTTGGTCCCCTTCGGGACGATTCGCGGGAAGTGGAGGCTCACGCGGCCACGCCCTCGGGGGCGACCTTGGGGTTGTGCGGGCGAACGAGCATGAAGCGTGCTGGCTGATCTGCTCTTCGCTGGGCCAGGCCTCCGATTCAACCCACCCGAGGACCTGGATCCACCCGCTTGGTCCGAAGGCACCCCTGCGGTGGTTCCAGCGTGATCGAGGTGGGGAAAGTCCCCCTAGGTCGTCGTTCCTTGCGAGTCCTCCGCGGCTGCCTTCCGTGCA
>JAJDEX010000308.1 GCA_029259575.1 Planctomycetota bacterium
GCTATCCTGCGCGGTTCGCGGAGTCCCTTCGGAACCGCCAGCCCCCCCACCGCCATGTCGCTGCTGATCCTCGAAGACCTGAAGAAGCACTTCGCCGCCCAGGAAGTCCTGAGCGGCGCATCGCTGATGATCGATCCCGGGACCAAGGTCGGCATCGTCGGTCGCAACGGCGGCGGCAAGACGACGCTGTTCCGGATGATCACGGGCCAGGAACACCCCGATTGGGGCAAGGTCATCATCCGCAAGGGCAGCCGCGTCGGTTCGGTCCCGCAACGACCTGTGTTCCCCAAAGGCGTCACGGTGCGCCAGCACGTCGAGGCCGGACTCGCGGACGCTAAAGCCGTCGTCGCCGAGTACGAGAAGGTCGGCCTGCAGATGGGCGAGGCCGACGGCGACAGGCTCGACCAGTTGATGCGCGAGCACGATCGGTTGGCAGAACGCGTCGAGATCCTGGGCGGCTGGAACACCGAACAGAAGGTCGACGCCGTCATCAGCGGTATCGGCCTCAAGGAACATCTCTGGGACCGCGAGGCGGGCACGCTGTCCGGTGGCGAGAAGAACCGCACGGCGCTCGCGCACGCGCTGGTCGGTGGACACGACCTCTTGCTGCTCGACGAGCCGACCAACCACCTGGATCTGCCCGGCATCGAGTGGCTCGAGAAGTACCTGCGCGAACTGAACGGCGCGGTGCTCGTCATCAGCCACGACCGGCGACTCCTGAACAACTCGGTCGATCAGATCCTCGAGCTCGAATTCGGGCAACTGACCCAGTATCCGGGCAATTTCAGCAAGTACATCAACCTGAAGGCCGAACGCTACGAACGCGACAAGAAGGCGTACGACCAGCAGCAGGACATGATTCGCAAGGAGAGCGAATTCATCAAGAAGCACATGGGCAGCCAGCGCACCGCCGAGGCCAAGGGCCGCGCGAAGAAGTTGACCCACGTCGTGCGTCTGACCCAACCGCACCACGACGTGCGTCGCCCGCGCATTCCGGCTCCGGATGCGGCGCGCGGTGGTGAGAAGGTGCTGTCGACCGAGAACCTGACCGGTGGCTACGACGGCAAGCCGCTGATCAAGAACGTCAACGTCCGCATCGCGCGCGGTCAACGCATCGGCATCGTCGGTCCGAACGGCGCGGGCAAGACGACGTTGATGAAGATCCTGGCCGGTCGACTGGACGCGATGGGCGGCGAGGTCCTGCGCGGGCACGGCGAATCCGTCGCGTACTTCGACCAGGACACGAGCCACCTGAGGACCGACGGCAACCCGTGGTCCGAGGTCTATCGCCGGCACTCGCACATGACCGACCTGGAGATCCGCAACCACCTGGCGCGGTTCCTGTTCCGCGGGAACGAGGTCGACAAGGAGGTCTCGACGCTCTCCGGTGGCGAGCGCGCGCGTTTGGCGCTGGCGCTGCTCGTCATGTCGAAGCCCAGCTGGCTCGCGATGGACGAGCCGACCAACCACCTGGACCTCGCGAGCCGCACGGCGCTCGAGGAGATGCTGGGTTCGTTCGGCGGCGCGCTGGTCTGCATCAGCCACGACCGCGAGTTCCTGGACGGCCTCACCACCGACACGTGGGAGGTCGCGGACGGCAGCGTCACCGAGTACGAGGGCAACTACACCGCCTATCGCGACGCCAAGCTGGCCGAACGCGACGAGGCCACCGCGGCGCGTGCTGCCCGGGAAGCCGCGGCGAAGAAGGCCCAGCGCGAAGCCGACGAGAAGGCCCAGGCCAAAGCGTCGGGCAACGGCCGGTCCAAGTCGTCCAAGAAGGGCGGCAACAGCGGCGGCGTGCGCAATCCCTGGAAGTTCGAGAAGCTCGAGAAGCGCATCATCGAGCTCGAGGACGAGATCAAGAAGCTGAACGAGTCGATCGCGTCGCCCGACGTCTACTCGGACTCCGCCAAGGTGCGCGACGTGCACTTCCAGATCGCCGAGTTCGAGCGCGAGCTCGAGGACGCCAACGAAGAATGGGCCAACTGGTCCTGACGAGACGAACCATGCAAGCCTTCACCGACGCGATCCTGAACGCTCTCGCCGCCGAGTCCGGACTGGACGCCGACGCCTTCAAGCTCGAGCGCGCGCGCGATCCTAAGCTGGGCGACTTCGCCGTGCCGTGCTTCCCGCTGGCCAAGGCGCTCAAGCAAGCACCGCCCGCCATCGCCGCCGACCTGGCTGCCAAGTTGCCCGCGCGCCTAGAAGGCATCACCGTCGAAGCCGCCGGTCCGTACCTGAACTTCCGCATCGATCGCACGGCGCTCGCGTCGACCGTCATCGGCGCGATCCTGGACCAGGGCCAGGACTTCGGCAAGAGCGACGAGGGGCACGGACGCACCATCGTCATCGACCTCTCCTCGCCGAACATCGCCAAGCCGATGTCCGTCGGGCACCTGCGCTCGACCGTGATCGGCGCGGCGATCCAACGCCTGCACGACCACCTCGGCTACACGACGGTGGGCATCAATCACATCGGCGACTGGGGCAGCCAGTTCGGCAAGCTCGTCGCGGCGATGAACCGTTGGGGCGACACCGTCGAACTCGAGAACGACCCGATTCAAGCTCTACTGGCGCTCTACGTGCGTTTCCACGAAGAGGTCGAGAACGATCCGTCGCTCGCCGAAGAGGGCAAGGAGGCCTTCCGTGAACTCGAGAGCGGTGTCGACGGCGACGTGCGCGCCACGTGGCGCAAGCTGACCGAATTGTCGTTGGCCGAGTTCGACAAGACGTACAAGCGCCTGGGTGTGACGTTCGACGAAGTGCGCGGCGAGGCGTTCTACGAGGACCACCTGGACGCCACGATCGAGCGCATCGTCGCGTCCGGCGTGACCGAGACCTCCGACGACGCACTCGTCGTCAGCCTGACCGAGTTCAACGAGAACCTGCCGCCGTGCATCCTGCGGAAGTCCGACGGCACGACGCTGTACGCGACGCGCGACCTGGCGGCTCTCTTTCAGCGCTGGGAGGAGTTCTCGTTCACGCGCTGCCTCTACGTCGTCGGCTCGGACCAGCGCCTCCACTTCCGCCAACTGAAGAACGTCCTGAAGCGCCTCGAGGTCGACTGGGAGCCGCGTGTCGAGCACATCGACTTCGGCCTCATGCGGCTGCCCGAGGGAAAACTCTCCTCGCGCCAGGGCCGCGTCGTGTTCCTCGAAGACCTCTTGGACGAGGCCGTCGAGAAAGCCCGCGGGATCATCGCTGAGAAGAATCCGGACCTCGCCGACGCCGAGGATGTGGCGCAAGCGGTGGGCATCGGGGCCGTGGTCTTCCACGACCTGAAGCGCGAGCGCATCAAGGACGTTCTCTTCGAGTGGGAGGACGTGCTCTCGTTCGAGGGTGAGACCGGTCCCTACGTCCAGTACACCCATGCCAGGCTGGCCTCAATCGAGGCTCGCGCCGCCTCCCAAGGCCTCGGGAGCGAGGATCCGGACCTCACGAAGCTCGACGACGCCGGAGACCTCCTGCTCCTCCTTGGACGCTTCCCCGCCGTCGTGCGTTCCGCGGCCCGCAACGCGGAACCCTCCGAGATCACACGCTACGTGCTCGAGTTGGCCCGGGAGACCAATAGCTGGTATGCGAACCACCGCGTTCTCGGGGATGACCCAGTGCTATCACGGTCGCGCCTGGCCCTTGTATGTGGAGCCAAGATCGTTATAGCTAACAGCTTACGCCTCCTCGGCATCGGCGCTCCTGAGGAGATGTGAATCCGTGGACCTCAAGGATTTTCCGGGTCGTTCCGATACCTGTGCGCCGCGGGAAATCAGTTCGGGTCTCCACCTCCTCTGATCTCCCCCACTTAAGGAGGAGTGAGTGATCGACCAACACATCCGCGACGTGTCTGACTTTCCCAAGGAAGGCATCGTCTTCAAGGACATCACCCCGCTCCTGGGGAATGCCGTGGCCCTGCGTCGTTCGATCGACATGCTTGCGGAAGCCAATTCCAACCACGACTACGACCTGATCTGCGGCATCGAGTCGCGTGGGTTCATTTTTGGAACGGCCCTCGCCGTCCTTCAGAACAAAGGCTTCATCCCGATCCGCAAACCCGGCAAGCTCCCCTGGAAAACGGCCTCTCAGTCCTACGAACTCGAGTACGGGACCGACACCATCGAAATCCACGTCGATGCCTGCAAAGACCGCCGCGTGCTGATGGTGGATGACCTGCTCGCGACGGGCGGAACGATGGAGGCTGCTGTCGAGCTCGTAGAAAAAGTCGGTGGTATCCCCGTCGCCTGCAGCGTCGTGATCGAGCTCGGCTTCCTCGCCGGGCGCGCTCGCCTCAAGAACGTCCCAGTCAACTCCCTCATCAAATACTAGCGGCGTGGCGAAGAAGAAAGCTGCCAAGACGGGCATGAAACAGACCAAGGCTCCTTCCAAGGCAGGGAAGGCCAAGGCTTCCGCAAAAGCGGGGAAGGCCAAGGCCCCCAGCGCTCGCGCGAAGGCCAAGAAGGTGACGCCACTGCGCGCCAAGGCGAAGAAAGCTCCCTCGAAACCCGGCTCCAAAAAGGCTTCCGTGAACAAGACGGCCCCCCAGTCCAAGTCGAAGTCCACCCCCAAGGCCAAGCAGAAGGCCAAGGCAACGCGCGGCGCTGCTACTGCTGCGACGAGCAAGAAGAAGACGAGCACCAAGAAGGCGACGACCAAGAAAGCGAGCGCGAAGACGGTCG
>JAJDEX010000309.1 GCA_029259575.1 Planctomycetota bacterium
TGCCGATCACGTAGACCTGATCCCCCTTCTGCAGCACGTCCTCGCCGTCGGGGACGACGAACTCCTTCGTGCGCTGGATCGCGGCGACCAGGACGCCCGAGGGCAGGCGCAGTTGGGACAAGGGTTGCCCGGTCAATTCGCATTCGCGCAGGCGCAAGCGACGCAGCTGAACGCGTCCGTCGACGAAGCTCTCGACCTCGAGCGCGTGCCGTTCGCGGACCGTCTCCAGGATCTCGTCGGCAGCGAGTTCCTCGGTCGAGAGCACGACGTCGAAACCCAACGCCTGCTTGTAGAGATACGGATAGCCCTCGAGCCGTTGCGTGTCCTTGAGTCGCAGGATCCGACGTTTGGCGCCCAGCTCCTTCGAGAGCACGCAGGCCAGCATGTTGACGTGGTCGTCGTCGGTCACGGCTACGACCAGGTCCGCCTTGCTGGCTCCGGCCTGCATCAACACGTCCGCCCGCGTGCCGTCGCCCACCAGGGCTTGCACGTCCAGCGATTCGTTCATGCGGCGCGCCTTCCCGGGGTCGGGGTCGACCACGGAGACGCTCCGGCCTTCACGGGAGAGGATCATGGCCAGGTGAAATCCCACCTCGCCAGCCCCGACGATCACGATGTCCTGGCCTTTTGCCATCGCGGTAGGCTAGTCACGCTTCCTTCGGATTGGAAGTTGCCTCAGGAAACCCTGTAATGACGCCGGTTGCGTTCCGCGAAATCGAAGCGCCCACCGAGCCCGCGTCCCCCTCCGCGCCGAACGGAACGACCTTGCCCACGATCCTGCTCCTCGACAACCGTGACTCCTTCACGTTCAACCTCGCCCAGGTCCTGGCCGAGCTGGGCGCGGAGGTCCAGGTACGGCGCTCCAAGGACACCGATCTCGAATCCCTCGTGGTCGAAGAACCGGACGGGATCCTGGTCGGACCGGGGCCCGGTCGGCCGGAATCGGCCGGTTGCAGCGAAGTCGTGATGCGGGATGCGCCGCCTTCGATCCCCATCCTCGGAGTTTGCCTCGGCCACCAAGCGCTGGCGACGGCGCTCGGCGGCTCCTGGTCCTCCGCGAACGAACTCGTCCACGGACAGACGCGCCAGGTCCACCACGACGGGCGCGGCATCTTCCATGGGCTTCCGAGCCCACTGCCCTTCGCGCGCTACAACTCGCTGGCCGTGAACGACGAGGACCTCCCGTCCGAACTCGAAGTCAGCGCCAGGTGCAACGGCGAGATCTTCGCCCTGCGCCACCGGTCGCGTCCCGTCGAGAGTCTCCAAGGCCACCCCGAGTCCATCCTCTGCGTCGAACCGCAGGGCCGCGCGTTGCTCCGGAACTGGTTGCGCATGTGCTCGACCCACGCGGCACCCGATGGAGCTTCGCACCGATCCACCTGATGCGCGTCCTGCGCTCCCACGAGTCACCCGGTCCTGGCCCCGCACCGAGGTTGTGGTAGGCGGATCGAGGTCGCCGTTCCGACCGCATCGTTACGGGCGCATCGTTACGGGCGCATCGTTACGGGCGCATCGTTACGGGCGCATCGTTACGGGCGCATGACTTCGGCCGCGATGCTCGCCTGGAACAACTCGAGTCTGAACCGAGAACCGCGCTTCGGAGCATGGATTCGAAGTGAACGCACGTTGCACCGCAGTGAGACCCTCCTCGCCGAGGCCAGGTCTGGGAACCTAGCCCGGACGCTTCGGCCCGATGGCAGCGCCCCAGGTGGGCCAGGGTCCCGCACTGTCCCGGCGAGCTTCCCCGTCCTTGGTCCGCAACAACGAGCGCGTGACGAACAGGTACACGGGCTTCCCGAATCGCCGCCAGGCTTTGGACAAGGGGCGTCGCTCGCGCCCCGCACCCGCGCCTTCCTGTGCCACGCCATGGGGCGCGCGACCATCGCGCGTGTAGCGACGGCGGTGCTTCTGAAGATGTCGCAGGTCTTCGTGACAACGGGTCGCGAAGCGTGGGCCACGCATCGCATGCACACTGGCCAGCTGGAAATCGATCAGCGCAGGGCGACCGTCGTCCCCCACCACGATGTTCTGCTCCTTGTGCAGGTCGTTGTGGCAGACGCCGCGGCCATGCAGGTCTTCGACCAGCGCGTCGAGCAGATCGAAGAAGTCCGCGGGCAGGTGCGTGGCCTCGTGCAAGGGTGCGCCACCGATCCAGGATCGCAACAGCACCTCACGCGGTCGTGGAACGCGCCCATCCGCGTCCGGCAGACTCACCAGTTCGGGGTCCGCCAGCAGCTGAGGAACGTCCGCCATCCCCTTCAATGCACGCAACGCCTCCCGCTCGCGATGCATCAGACGCCGCGCCACGAATCCGGTGCCCGGCCACGCGCAACCGCAAGCGATCCGCCGTACGCATACGCCGCCCGCGCCCTCGACCTGCTCGACGCGGCCGAGCACGTCGCGTTTCCAGGTGTGAAGGATGCGGGACGGCATGTGGACCGCTACCGTACCGCACAGCGCGGCGGCTGGAACGCTTCGCCACCATGAACCCGAACGACGTCCGCATCCGCACCCAAGGCCTACGGCGCGCCTTCGGTTCGAACCTCGCGCTGCACCCGCTCGACCTCGAGATCGGCGCGGGCATCACCGGCCTGCTCGGGCCGAACGGCAGCGGCAAGTCCACGTTCATGCGCTGCATCCAAGGACTGGTGAAACCGGACAGCGGCCAGGTCTGGGTCGATGGCGAAGCCCTGACCCGCGACGGTGTCCAGGTGCGTCGATGCATCAGCTACACGCCGGGCGAGATGCACCTGTACGGCGAGATGAAGGGCCGCGAGCACCTCAGGTGGTTCCTGCGCGGTCGCGAGCGAGCGGCGCACACCCGCGCGCTCGAGCTGGCCCAACACCTGGAGCTCCCGCTCGACCGCAAGGTGCGCGGCTACAGCCACGGCATGAAGCGCCAACTGTGCTTCGCCGCGGCCATGGCGCCCGACGTGCGCGTGCGCATTCTCGACGAACCGACCGAGGGCCTCGATCCGACCAAGCGCAGTCAGGTCCTGGAACTGCTCGCCGAGGACGCGGCCGACGGCAGGACGATCCTGTTGTCCTCGCACCACCTGGGCGAAGTCGATGCCGTCTGCGAACGAATCCTGTTCCTCAACGCGGGCCAGGTCATCGGCGACGAGCGCGCTGCCGACGTTCGCATC
>JAJDEX010000310.1 GCA_029259575.1 Planctomycetota bacterium
CGATCGGGACCGAGGATGTCCATGATCTGCGCGGTGTAGCGGCGGGTGAGTCGTTCGAGCTCGCCCTGCGACATGCTGCGCGGATCACAGATGACGCCACCCTTGGCGCCACCGAACGGGAGGTTCACGACGGAACACTTCCAGGTCATCCAGGCCGCCAGCGCACGCACTTCGTCGAGGTTGACGTCCGGCGAGAACCGGATGCCTCCCTTGCACGGACCGCGCAGGAAGTTGTGCTGGACGCGATACCCGGTGAAGACGCGCATCGACCCATCGTCCATGACGATGGGGAGCGAGACCTTCAGTTCGCGTTCCGGCTGGCGCAGGACCTCACGGATCCCCTCGTCGAGGCCGAGGATGTCGGCTGCGGTATCGAACCCCTTCGCCATCGAGAGGAAGGGGTTGAACTCGTCCTGAAGAGCTTGGCTCTCCATGGTTACGGATCCGGCGCTCATGGGAGCGATCGGGGGGGTGAGGGTTGGCCGGAGCACGCGAAAGTTGGTGCGGGGCGGAGTGGGGAAGGCTGAGAGGATAGTGAACGATGTCGCTCACCTCTCTATTCGTGCCAAGGAATACTCCAGTGGGAACCCTTCGGAGCGCATTTTCGATGTGAGCCACGGGATGGTGTGACCACAACTCGGGGTCCTGGGCGGATTCGTGAGCCGTCCTCGACTCGGGGCTGGCAACCCGAGCCGTTGCAGGTTCTGCTGGTCGGCCATGGTTCACGCCGACTCGACCGACCGAATCCAGGGTCACCTGACATCCGAGGACGCAGAGCTCTGGGCTTCCAAAGCCCCCGTGAGGCCCCTCCAGTGGCTGTTGAGCGACGCCGAGGGCTCCGAACTGCGTCACGTGCCTGGCCGCGTCACCCTCGTTCCGAGCGACGCCCCGGGCACCGTGATCAAGCGGCACGCCGGCGAGCCGTGGACCGATCGACTCCACGCACGGCTGTTCGGAGGCGGCGCGGCCCGTGCAGGAGAACGCGAGTACCAGAACCTCGTCGACCTGGACGCCGCCGGATTCCGCGTCCCCTCCGCCCTGGGCTGGGCCGGTCTCGGCCGCCGGTCGGCGGTCCTGATGGAGCGCATTCCGGCCCGCGCCAACCTGCGCGATCACCTGGCCACCTGCTCATCCACCGAGCGTCGCATCTGGCTGCGCCGCCTGGCGCGCCAGGTCGCCGCCTTCCACTCCGCGGGCTGGTACCACCGCGACCTCTACCTCCAGCACTTCCTGGTGCCCGAGGACATGCGACCCGGCGACTTCGTCTGGATCGACGTCGGCCGCGCGCGCCGGGAGCAACGACCTCGCGCGCGCTGGTGGGTCAAGGACATCGCGCAGCTCCTGCACTCGTGTCCGCCCGAGGTTCCCTTCGACGATCGGCTCGCGTTCCTGTTGCGCTACCTCGATCTGCGCAACATCAAGGGCGAGGATGCGCGCAGGCGCTGGGCGAACGAGGTCGAGGACAAACGACGACGCATGGCCGCGCACACGCCGCGACACGGAGAGGTCGACGCTCCGCTGCGACCCGCGCATCTCGTCGTGCGCGTGCCGAACTGGGTCGGCGACCTGGTGATGGCGACGCCGGTGCTCGTCGCGGCCGCGCGGGATCCGCGTTGGCCACGGGTCACGTTCCTGGTGCGGCGTCACCTGGCGCCCGTGCTGGCCGACGGACCCTGGTGCGATCCCACGGGAGAGGGCGGGAGCGTGCGGATCGAAACGGTGTCGTCGCGCGCGGCCGAGTCCGCGCGTCTCGCCGCGCTCGCACCCGACGCCGTGCTGCTGCTGACGCACTCGCTCGGGTCCGCCCGCGCGGCGCGGCGCGTCGGCGTGCCCAAGATCATCGGCGCGGCATTGGCGGCACGCGGACCGTTGCTGACGCATGGCCTGGTTCCGCCGACGCGCGGGGGTCGACGCGCACCGATCCCGACCGCGCATCTCCTGCGCGACGTCGCCGGTCTGGCGGGTCTGGAGGTCGAGGACCTTCATCCGCGGTTGGGCGTCCGCGATTCGGTGGCCGCGAAGGCGCGCGCCGGACTGCTCGAACGTGGGCTGGGGCCGAACGAGGACTACGTCCTGTGCTGCCCCGGTGCGGCGTTCGGTGCCGCGAAACTCTGGCCGCCGGAGCGCTTCGCCGCCGCGCTGGACGAACTCTCCGCGCAACATGGCCTGCGCCCGATCGTGACCGGTGGGCCCGCGGAAGCCACTTTGGTCGCCCAGGTCGCGCGGACCTGCCGGAGCGACGCGCTCGACCTATCGGGTTGGAACACGGGACTGGACGGGCTCAAGGCGCTCGTGCGCGACGCCAAGCTGCTGCTGGTGGGGGACTCCGGTCCGCGCTGGTACGCCGCCGCCTTCGATGTGCCGTGCGTCACGATCATGGGTCCGAACTTCCCCGAGCTCACCGCGACGTCGCTGGAGCACTGCACGGTCGTGCGCTCGGCCCCGCTCGAGTGCCAGCCGTGCATCCAGCGCACGTGTCCATTGGGGCACCATCGGTGTATGCAGGACATCCCCGTCGCGTCGGTCGTCGAGGCGGCCGAGGGACAATTGCGCTTGGCGCCCGAGCCTGTCGCATGACGCGCACATGGGTCCGGCTGCCCAACTGGTTGGGCGACCTGGTGGCGGTGCTGCCGGTCCTCGATGCGCTCGTCGAGCGTGGCGATGACGTGACCTTGGCCTTGCCGCGTGCCCATGCGGGTTGGGTCGCCGAACGGATTCCCTCCGCTCGCATCCAGTCGCTCCAGGGCAACGCGCGCTCGAGCGATGCGGCGGGTCATGACCTGGCGTTGTTGTTCGACGGTTCGTGGCGCAGTGCGCGTGCCGCGTGGGGTGCGGGCGTCGCGCGCCGCATCGGTTGGGCGCGCGGTGGACGAGGGCCGTTGCTGACGACCGCGATCACGCCGGCGCGCGAGGTCGGTGGCCTTCCGATCGGCCTCGGGCGCATCGGACGCCGGCCGCGTTGGCTGCCGCGACCCTTCGGTTCGGCCGCCGTCGAGCTCGCGGGCTACGCCGGGATTCCCGTCGCGCATCGCGTCCCGGAGTTGCGTCCGAGTGCCGAAGTCCAGGCTGCGGTGAGGTCGCGCTCGACCGACCTGGGGATCGATCCGGCGGCGCCCTTCGTCCTGGCGAACGTCGGAGCGCGACCGGATTCCGCCAAGGGTTGGCCGCCGGAATCCTGGCGCCGGCTGTTGAAGATCGTGAAGGAGAGCGCGCCGGTGCTCTTGACCTGTGGCCCCGGCGAGGAGGACGCGACGTCCGCGCTGGCCCGCGAGGTGGGTGCCAGCGCGTACGTGAGTCCGCCCGCGAGCGTCATGGAGCTGGCGGCGTTGGGCGAACTGGCGCGCGTCTGCGTGGCGACGGATGGCGGCGCGCGGCACGTCCTGCGCGCCGGTGGAGCCCGGACCGTGACGCTGATCGGTCCGACGGATCCGCGGCACACCGCGGAGCATCTGGTGGGGGACGTGCGCATTCGCGAGACCGTGCCCTGCGGACCCTGTCACCTGGAGCTCTGCCCGATCGCAGGGTCTGGCCATCATCTGTGCATGACGAGCCTCTCGATCAGCGACGTCGCGCAAGCGGTGCGCGCCGGATTGACGGGCTGAGAGGGCGGACGCGAGCGGCGCGGGACCGTATCCTCTCTGCCCCGTTCCCTCCGACCCCACGCCAGCATGTCCGTCGCCAAGCAATTCCCCGACAGCGTTCCCGATCAGCCCGAGCTCGTCAGCGAGACCCGCGAGGGCGACCGCGTCACCCTCCGCATCGAGCGTCCCGAGGTGATGAACTGCCTGTCGTTCCCGACCCTGCGACGGTTCCGGACGATGATCGAACGGCTGCGCGAGGACCTGTCCATCCGCAGCATCCTGATCACGGGTGCCGGCGAGCGCGCGTTCTGTGCGGGCGCGGATCTGAAGGAGCGCAAGACGATGCCGGTCGAGATGGTGCCGCACTTCGTGCGCAACATTCGCGGCGTGATGGACGACGTGGCCTCGCTGCCCCAGCCGACCATCGCCGTCGTCAACGGCTTTGCGTTCGGTGGAGGCACCGAGCTGATGCTCGCCTGTGACCTGCGCGTCGCGGCCGAGGAAGCTGCGTTCGGTCTGACCGAGACGACGTTGGCGATCATTCCCGGTGCCGGCGGAACGCAACGCCTGCCGCGCTTGATCGGGCAGAGCCGCGCCAAGGACCTGATCCTCACCGGCCGCAAGCTGGATGCCGCCGAGGCCGAGCGCATCGGCCTCTTGAACCGCGTCTTCCCGCGCGCCGAATTGATGGAGGGCGCGTACATGCTGGCCGAACAGATCGGCGGCAACGGCCCCGTCGCCGTGCGCGCCGCCAAGCGCGCGATCGATCAGGGCACCCAGGTTGGCATCGCGGCCGGCCTCGAGATCGAAGCGGGTTGCTACGAGGATGTCATCCCGACCAAGGACCGCCTGGAGGCGCTGGCGGCGTTCGCCGAGAAGCGCAAGCCGGTGTACCGCGGGGCATAGGTCGAGGCGCAGAAGTCGGCGCATCGTCCTCTTTCGTGATCGTGTCAACCTCGACCTGGGGCCCCTCGTCGAGCTTGAGATGGCGCTTCCCGACCGTGCCCTGCCTCACGAGTATCGGAGCGGATGTTTCGTGACCACGGGCTGAGGCTTGGAGGCGTCGACTCGATGCGTGTGTGTGCGCCACGCCTCGATGAGGTGATCGAGAGAAGGGTGCAGGTCGGATGCGAGACCGGCCGGGACTCGCAAGTCACGCAGCGCATGAGCTTGAGAGACCCGGCCGGTCTGTGGGTGGGCTCGGGGTCAGGTTGACGACCCGTGAGCGATCACTTCTTCTCGAATTCGACTGTCACTCCCAGGACGATCAGCTTGTTCGCTTTCTCCAGGACCACCGTCGGCTTCTTGGCCTTGTTCACGATCTCGTGGAGCGTCTCGAGGTGGCTGTCCTCGATCAGCAGCTTGCGCTCGAGGTCGCCACCATCCTTGTTCACGACGAACGTCCCAGGGACGGTCTTGTCGTCACCCTTGATGATGACCTTGAGCTCCTTGCCCTTGAGCAAGGGGTTGTCCTTGAACGCCGAGAGCGTGACCTCGCCTTCCCTCGTGTAGGTCGTCTCGCCGTCCTTCTCCTCCTTGTTGACCTTGATGCTGCCGGCCACCTGGACCGTGCGCGCCTTTTCGGGTGCATGGATCAACACGGGCTTGCCCAGCGTGACATCGACGGGCTCATCGCCAGGCGACGGACGCAGGCGGACCTGAATCTCGACCGGAACGAAGGTGTTGCCGAACTGGGCCGAATCGAGGTCCACCGAGAGCTGATTGTCCTTGAGAGTCGGCGAACTGCCTGTCGTCTTGGCCGGAGTGAAGGCGCCCACACCGTTCACCCGGTACCAGATCTCGAAGTCTCCATGCTTCGGCGGTTTCGAGCCGGCGATCCAGTTGAAGGTCAGTGTCGATTCAGGCCAGTAGATCTTGTCCGAGGCATCATCCTTGACCAGGTCTTTGTGCAGCAAGCTGACGAACGGCTGGAAACGCTTGCCGTCGATCTTCTTGGTGAACTGCGCGACACCCACGAGCTGGACGCCTCCGGTCGTGACCACATGCACGTCGTAGACGTCCTTGTCCTTCTCGACGCGCCACGGATCGACTTTGATGTAGGCCGAGTGGTCCGAAACCACCTGAACGTGGGCCGCACGACCGCCGATGGTCGCGTGCAGCAGTTGCCCCTCGAAGTGGTTGCCGGAGATGGCGAACAGGCTCGAGTGGTTGGTCCAGCCCTGGAACACCTGACCGGTCTGGATGATGGGCTCGGGCAGGGGTTCCGGGATGTCGGAGTAGAAATCGGAACCCAAGGCCTTGGCTTGCAGCATCTCCGCTCGCTTCAAGAGGGTGTCGGTGCCGAGGTGGGAACGCGAAGGGTTGTGAATACGAGGCCCGTAGAACCCTGTTCCCTTGGGTCCGGCCGGGCTGACGGTTGGCTCGATGGATCGCAGTGTCTTGTAGACACGGTCCAAACGCATGCCCATCTGGACGAACTGAGTCTCTCGGTAGCGGGGCGAGCTCTTCTCGATACGGGCCTCCTCCAATGCACGCCAGATGCTGTCCGAGCTGGATTTCGCCGGGTTGTAGCGCAACCACCTGGGCGTGAACAGGAATGCAATCTGGGTGTGCTTGTGCCCATCCTCATCACAGTTTGTCCCCGCCCTGAATTCACCGGATCGGAAACTCTGAATGCCACCGGACTCTTCTCGTTCCGATTGCAGAGCCGCGGCGGCCCGAAGGACTTTGTCTTGTAGGACCTGAATCGATGATGACGTGTTGGCAGCAATGCCCTGGAGGTCGTCCAGTGCGCGATTGTTGCGCGCAAGAACTGCGCTGGCCTTCTTGAGTTGATTGTTCCAGGCCGTTTCCAGTTCTTCAGCAGAGTCACTCTGGAGTCCGTACTTCCTGAAGTCACCCCACGGGTACTCCGTCAGGTCCAGGAGGGTGCGTCCCCAGATGTCCAATTGGATGGAGGTGTCCTTGGCCTTCTTCACGAGGCCAAGGCGCAACGCTTCGCCAGACTCACCCCCTTCCGGATCGGCTCCTTGCGCACCAGCGATTGTGTCGACCCATTCTTGGAGGTCCGCTGCGGTCGCGCGCTGCTTCTTGTCCCGCTCCGTCGTTCCGTGACTCAACACCTTGATGCGCTCGACCAAGGTCTTGGAGTTCGCGATCGGACCCTCATTCAAGACGGACAGGTCGAGGTCGTCTCGATCCGCAAGCAGCAAGACCAAGGCAGGGAACGTCTGAGGGTGCAGTTCCAATGCGGCACGCGGGTCCTTGTCCGAAGGATCCCCTTGCGAGGTGAAGCGCGGCAAGAAGCGCCAGCCGAAGTGATTGGCGCCCTCGTTGAAGGCGACGACCGTGTTGCGTTCATCGAGGCTGGCCGTGTCCTGCTGGAGGCGCTTGGAGCTGTCCACGCCGATGTCGAGGTTCGTGCGGGGGTTGAGGATCGCGGTGGCGAGGAGGGAGATGCTCGACTGTCGCCGCTGTTCGTTCGTCAGGTCGAGGACTTGGCCGTCGAGTCCGGGAAACACCGCGAATGCAACGGGGAACTCCGTGCCGTGGGGGATCCCGCAGTTTGCATACATGACTTGCACGTCGATCTCAGCCATGTAGTTCTGCACGGTCCTGCGACCAGGCCGGATATTGACGTTCATCACCGCAGCGTAGAGCTCTTTGTTGGATCCGAATTGATGCTGCTCCGGACTGCTGAACCACTCGAACAGCCGCAACGTCGTATGGTCGTTGAACGTGCGTGTGATGATGTCTCGCAGGCTCCGCTCCAGGACCTGGTCCTGCTTGCCGACCCGCGCGAAGGGGCCGCCTTCGAAGACGTCAGACGATGTGCCCGGGATCCCGAGGTCGAGTTCGACCTTGTCGGCTGCGGGCTCCTCGTCCTCATCGCCATCCGGGGGCGTGACCGGGTCGACCGGGTCGGTGGGTAGAGCTGGGTCGGAAGGTGTGGTGCCGGGATCAGTCGTCGGCGGAGTGACCGGATCCGCGCCGGCCGTGCCCGAGCCAGCGTCCAGTTCCATGCCGACCAGTGCTTGGGCCAAGGAACCTTCGGCGGCGCCACGGGCCTTCTCCGCCTCCATGCGCTTCGCATTCGCGTAGGCCTGCTTCTGTGCAGCGACTTGCGGCGATGCACCGACGGCGTCGTTCATGGCCTCTACCGCCTCTTCATCGAGGACGGCAGCCTCGGCGAGACGGTTGAATGCCAGATTCAAGGCCACTTGCGTGTTGCGCTCGCCCCGAGCCGCAGAGCTGGCCTGGATGGTCTCTCTGTCGAAGATCTGCTTCGGTGTCAGGTTCAGCCGGAATCCAAAGTGCCTGGCCGGCTTGCGAATGAGGACCGGTGCTCCGGCTGAGACCGTCCCGAATTCATCGAGCTGATAGGCGATCGCGTCCAATTGCTCGGCCGCGCCGATGATCTTCCGTTCCTCATCGGTGGGGTTCCGGAGGGCCGGCGGGTGATAGGTCAGATTGCAGCTTGCGATCGATGCGAGCAGGATCGAGGTCCACAGACGAGGGAGCTTCATGGGGCAAAGTGGTGGGGGTCCGATGGGTACAGGGAGCTACACGAGCTTCGAGTCAGGGAACCGCCACGTAAGTTCTGGAACCGTGCTTCCAGGTCCTATCGACCTCACCAGGATGGCCGAGGCCAAGATCCCCGAGTTGGCGGAGTGCATGACGGCACCCTCACGCGAGGAGTGGTTCGGAAGGATCCAACACCGCGAACGAGAGGGCCGTGCATTCGGCTTCCTCTCAAGTGAGATTCCCACTCCGGGGAGTCCTCCAGAATGGAGGAGGCGCTAAGCGGCGACGCAGCGCCCGCCCGCGATGCTCACCAGTTCACGCGTCGTCCTTCCACGCGTCGTTCTCTTTCGCGATCGCGTCGATCGTGTCCGCGTCGAACCGCTTGCCCTGGTCGAGGCCGGGGCAGCGTTCCTTGACCGGGCCTTTCCAGCGGGCCTGTTCGAGGTTCTCGGTCCAGAACGGCCAGGTCCGGCACTGCACGGGTCTGGCCGCATAGACGGAGCACGAACCGTCCTCGGCCAGGAACT
>JAJDEX010000032.1 GCA_029259575.1 Planctomycetota bacterium
TGGGGCCGTGCTCGAACCAGTTGCGCACCATCTGGGGCGTGGGCTACCGACTGGACAACGGCTCGTGAATCTGCGCCGGCGCCTGATCCTGACCGTCGTGATCGTCGCGGTGCCGCTCTCCGCGGGCGCGATGAAGCTGCGCCAGGAACTCGAGTGGCGCGAGGCCGTGGAGGGTCTGGCCGAGGTCGCCTTGATCCGCATGGAGGAAGGGGGACACGAGGCGGTCCTGCGCGACGCCCATATGTTCCCGCCTCCGCCCGATCGACGTCCGCGTCCCCGGGGCGATGGACGGCGCGGGGAACGCCCGCGCCCCCCGCGCGAGGACGGTCCTCGTGAGTTCGACCGGCCGCCGCCGCGGGACGAAGGCCCGCGCGACGCGGATCGCGCTCCGCGCACCGAACGCATGGAGCTCTTCGCCTATGCGCGCGACTTCACCAGCGCCAACCGCACCGCGCCCGAGTTCCCGCAGGAACTGCGCGACGAACTCGAATCGGGCGCGAGTCATTCCGGTCGCGCGATCGGGCTGGAGGACCACCAAGGACTCCAGGTCGCGATCCGTACCCCCTGGCCGACCGAGGAGGACGCCTACGTGCTCGCCACACGCCGCGGACCGCTCCCCCAGTTCTGGAGCATCCCATCCGCGCTGGCGGCCCTGGCCATCTACCTCGGCGTCCTCGGTGCCGTGTGGTTCGCGGCGGGTCCCTTGGTCTCGCGTGCGCGGCGGCTCGAGCGTGAGGTCCGACGGGCTGCGGCGGACCGTTACGCGAAACCGGTCGAGTTGACCGGGTCCGACGAGCTGACGCGCTTGGGCACGGCCTTCAACGAAGCCGGCGCAGCCTTGCACGAGGCGATCGAGGTCGCGGAACGGCGCGAATCCACGTTGCGGCGGTTCGTCGAGAACACCGCCCACGACGTCGGCACGCCGCTGACCGTCCTGCACGGACACTTGGCCAACCTGCAACGCGGTCCGGACGCGGAGGCCTTGAAAGGTGCGGTCGAAGAGACGCAATACATCGCCGCGCTGCTCGGCAACCTGGCCACCGCTGCGCAGCTCGAGGACATGGAGGCGCCGCCCGAACGCCATCGCGTCGACCTGGGCCAACTGATCGAGCGAGTGGTCGCACGACACCGACCGCTGGCGCGCGAACGCGGTGTGGAGCTCGAGTTCGCCACGCCCGAGCGACCGGTCCACGTGGCTGCGGAGGTCACGTTGCTCGAACGAGCGCTCGGCAACCCCGTCCACAATGCCGTGCAACACGGCGGGGACGGCGGACACGTCACGGTGCATCTCGAGGTGACCGGCGATGCCCTGGAACGGTTCCGACTGCGCGTGCTCGACGATGGTCCCGGCGTGCGGGCCGACCAGATCGAGCAACTGTCCGAACGCTCCTGGCGCGGGGACGCGGCGCGCCAGCGGTTCCCGGACGGCCACGGCCTGGGACTCGCGATCGCGCGCGAGATCGCGGACCGCCACGGATTCGACTTCGATCTCGCCCCGAACGAACCGACGGGCCTGACCGTGACGTTCGAGGGCCCGCTCGCGAACGAGCCGGCCTGATCCACCCCGGATCGCCGCGATCGCAAGGGGCCCTCCGCTGGAAGCCGTACCATGGCGAGCCCGAGCGGATCCCACACCGCTCGGCTCCCCCATGCTGGCCGTCGTTCTTCTGGATCCCGAATGCACTCCGGTGGACGTGCTGCCCTTCGCGCTGAGCCTGGCCCACGACGTGGACCGCTTGGACGTGCTCGTTCCTTTCGGCGACGGGCCACGATCGGCCGAGGTCTGGGACTCCGCGGCGGACCTGACCCAGGTCCTCGACACCGAACTGGGTCCGGAGGGCTGGACCGCCGACGCGCCGCCCGAGGACGCGCCGGAGCCGGAAGAGGGTGAGACGCGTCCCCCGCACATTCGCTTTCTGCGGGTGGGAACGAACCGCTGCGCCGAAGGAACCCTGGATCACGTGCGCAGCGAGAAGGCGGATCGCCTGATCCTCGTTCAACAGGACATCTTCGGGAGCACCAAGCCGCCGACGAAGCGACGTCGCTTCCTGCTCGACAACGTGACGTGCCCGGTGATGGTCCTGCGCCCAGGGAAGACCTTGGGCCGCGACGCGCTGCTGGCCGTCGCGCGAGGTCCGCACGCACGCGCCGCGCTGATCCACGGCGAGGCCCACGCCACGGCACACGGTGGAATCACCACGGCGGTGAAGGTGGAGCCCTCGGTCGGGGAAGATGCGCAGGGCATCGGCGTTCGGATCCTGAACCGCGTCCTGACCAAGGCGCTCGGCGAGCGCGCGGCCGACGTCCGCCGCCAGGTCTTCATCGACGACGTTCCAGCGAACGGACTCGAGCAAGCCCTTGAAGCGTCGCCCGAGGCCTGGGTCTGGCTCGGGATGTCCCGCAAGACCAAGATCGGCCGCTACCTGCGCAGCACGACGACCTTGCGCCTCGCGCAACGCTGCCCGGGCGCCACGTTGGTCCTCGTGCGCGTTTCCATGCCGCTCGCGGGGAGGCTGCTCGGCCGCATCGAGGCCAGCATGTTGCAGCGCGTGCCGCAGCTGGGTCGCGACCACCGCCTCGACCTGGTCGAACGCGTGCAGTCCAACTCGCACTGGGACTTCGATTTCAAGGTGCTGATGTGCCTGTCGACGTTCATCGCCACGTTCGGGCTCGTCGCGAATGCGCCCGCGGTGATCATCGGGGCGATGTTGGTCGCACCGTTGATGACACCCTTGCTCGGCATGGGGATCGCGCTGGTCCAGGGCAACACCAAGCTGGCCAAGCTCGCGTCGCGCTCGGTCCTGGCCGGCTTCCTGACCGCGTTCGCCATCGGCTGGATCGTCGGAGTGCTGCATCCGCACGAGATCGCGACGGAAGAGATGCGCATGCGGAACTGGCCCGGACTCGTGGACCTGGCCGTGGCGTTCGTCTCGGGCCTGGCGGCCGCATACGCGTCGTCGCGCGCGAACCTCAGCGCCGCCCTGCCCGGTGTCGCGATCGCCGCAGCACTCGTCCCGCCGATCGCCACGTCGGGCCTGGCCCTCGCGATGGGAGACTTCAGTCTGTGCCTGGGCGCCGCGCTGTTGTTCGGAACGAACCTCGTGACGATCGTCCTGGCCTCGGCCGCGGCGCTGTGGTCCGTCGGACTGCGTACGGGTCAGATCGGCTCCAAGTACACGCGCCGCATGGGATTGCTCCTCGGTGCGGCTGCGTTCGTCCTGGTGGTCTGGCTCGCGTTCGCTCCACCCGCGTACCGCGCACCGTTCCGTCCCTCGGACGAAGTGCGGGCGATCGTCGCGGCGGAGATGGGCGAGGACTTCGAACTCGTCTCTTGCCGCTTCGAACGACTCGAATCACCGCGCCTCCTGTCCGTGGTCGTCAGCGGCGCGAGCGCACCGCCCGCCGAGCTCGCCGAACGCATTCGCCTGGCGCTGGTCGCGCCCGTGGGCCATCGCATCGAGATACGACTCGAAGGTCGATTGATCGTGCGCGCCACACAACCGGAACTTCCGACGCCAAGTCCCGATTCCCCGTAGGCTGCGGCGTCCTACCCGGTTATTCGATCCCATGCTCCCCACCCTGCTTCTGGCGCTCGCGCCGACCACGTTCCCTGCGCCCAGCACGTCATCCGTGACGCCGACGTCCGCGCGCGAGGACCAGGACCAACACGTCATCCGCCTCGACGAGTTGCAGACCACGTCCCTGGGCGGCCAGTTCCAACGCGCGCCGCACTGGTCCATGGCCAGCCTGGTGCTGCTGAGCCTCGGCCCCGACTGGCATCCGTCCGGCAGCCCGTTCGTGCTCGAAGCCCTCGAATCGCCGGATGCGCGCATTCGCGCCTATGCGCTCGAGGCCTTGCTGCGCACCGACCCCAAGGCCCTTCGCGCAGCCGCTTCGACCGGGGTCGTCGAGAACCTGGTCGCCGCCCAGCTCGTGGTCGAGGACGAGCTGTGGCAGGCCAAGACGATGCAGATCCTGAGCGGACTGTTCCCGAAATCGAAGGCGAACGACACGGCCGGATGGACGCAACACTGGGAGGAACTGCAGCGCACCTTCACACCCGAGGAATGGGAGGAACCCACGGGCAAGGACCGCGCGCGCTCGTCGTCCCAGAGCGTCGCGCAACGGGCGATGGACCTCTACACGAGTGGACTCGAGGTCGCCATCTGCATCGACACGACCAGCTCGATGCAGGCGATGATCGACACGTGCGCGATCGCGTTCGACGACGTGGTCTACCTGCTCAGCGCCGTGGCCCCGGAGTTCAAGATCGGGCTCGTGCACTACAAGGACGAGGGCTCCAACCCCAAGGGCGGCGCCATCCTGAGCAAGCTGTCGAACAAGACGGGTTCCGTGCGCCGCAAGCTCAGCAGCCTGAAGGTGAAGGGTGGCGGCGACATCCCGGAGGCCGTCGTCGACGGGCTCGAGAAGGCCCTGTCCAAGCGCATGGGGTGGAGCGAAACCGCCTGCAAGCTCGTGCTGTTGGTCGGCGATGCACCGCCGCACAAGGAGGACCGCCAGCGCGGCGTCGACCTCGCCAAGGCCGCGCACGAGGAACCGTTCGGCAAGAAACCGGGCGAGGACCTGGGCTCGCGCGGCAAGGTGCGCCCCTTCGTCGTCGCCGGCATCGGCGTCGGTTCGATCCTGGTGTCCCAGGACACGCGCGACGCCTTCCATCAGATGGCGGACGTCGCCGGCGGCTCGTACATCGACTTCGTGACGACGCGCAGGGAGAAGGACCCCGAGGTCGCGGCGCGCCAACTGCGCGCGGAGTTGACGTCCGGCATCCTGGAACTGGTCTTCGGCTCGCGGTTCCGCGAGGAACTGACCGTGTTCGTCAACGTGTACTTCACCTGGACCGAGCGCGGCTTGTTCGTGGCGCCCGAGGACGAGGACTGAGACCCGGAACCGGGTTCGCCGCTAGGCAGCGTCCCGATCACGGAACGAGGACGCTTCGCCGCACCACCGCATGATCCCCCAATCCAAGTCCGGCTCCTGGGAGTCCTGGCACGACCCCCAGGATCCGCCGCGGATCGGGGTCTCGCAATGCCTTCAGGGTGAACTCGTCCGCCACGACGGCGGGCACACGCGCGACACGTTCGTCGTCGACGTGCTGGCGCCGTTCGTCGCGTTCACGTCGGTCTGCCCCGAGGTCGCGGTCGGCATGGGCGTTCCGCGCCCGACGATCCGGATCGTCAAGCAGGGCGATGCCGAGCACCTGGTCGCTCCCTCGACCGGCAAGGACTGGACGGCCGAGATGAAGCAGTACGGCGAGGACCAAGCTCGCAGCTACCGCGAAGCAGGTCTGGACGGCTTCCTGTTCAAGAAGGGCTCGCCGTCGTGCGGCCTCTTCCGGATCAAGATCTACAACGGCGCCGAGAAAGGGGCTTCCGTGGACCGTCGCAACGCCAAGGGCTTGTTCGCGAGCACGGTGCTGGATGCACTTCCCGACCTGGCCGCCGAAGAGGAAGGGCGCATGAACGACCCGGCGATCCGCGAGGACTTCGTCGAGCGCATCTTCGCCATCAGCCGTTTGCGTCGCCTGCTCGCGGCGGGTCCGAGCCGGCACGACCTGGTCCTGTTCCACACGGCCCACAAACAGATGCTCTTCACGCGCCACGAGCAGAAGAGCCGTGACCTGGGCGCGTACCTGGGACAGCCCGGGGACCACGCGCACGAGGACTTCGTCGCCGGCTACGCCGCAGCCTTCCGCTCGATCTTCACGCACCGGTCCTCGGTGGGTCGC
Source organism: Planctomycetota bacterium (assembly GCA_029259575.1). Lineage (GTDB taxonomy): Bacteria > Planctomycetota > UBA1135 > UBA1135 > JAJDEX01. The sequence continues at coordinate 5,747 of JAJDEX010000032.1, forward strand.
CACGTCAACGTGCTGCACCACGCGATGGGGCACATCAAGAACATGCTCGACGGCGAACAGAAGCAGGTGTTGCTGTCGCGCATCGAGGACTACCGGGCTGGTCAACAACCGCGTTCGATCGCGTTGACGCTGATCTCGTTCCTCGCGCAGACGCACAAGGTCGAATACTTGCTCGGTCAGTTGTACTTCGACCCGTGTCCGCGGGAGTTGCTCCCCGGCGACCGCTTGCAGCGCAAATGGCTCGAGCGCAGCACCGACGAGGACGACGACGACTAGCCAGGGACTCGCCCGAAGAATCCTCGGCTAGCGGAAGTCTTCCTTGCGCAGGTCGTAGCGGCGCATCTTGTCGTACAGCGTTCGAGGGTTGATCCGAGCGCGGCTGGACACCTCGCCCAGGTTTCCACCGGTGAGCTTCAGCAGGTTCTCCAGGTACGCGCGCTCGAACTCGTCCACGACGCGGCGTCGGGCCTCCTGCATGGGAATCCCCGCCCAGGGGTCGGTGGCCTCGAGCGAAGTTGGATGCGCCGCGGAGGCCGAACCTCGTGCGGAGACCACGTCGGGCAGGTCAGCCGCCTGCAGTCGGTTTCCCTCGCAGAGCAGCACGGCGCGTTCGATCACGTTGACGAGCTCGCGCACGTTGCCCGGCCAGGTGTACCGTCGCATCGATTCCAGCGCGTCCTCGCTGATCGCCTGGACTTCCGGTCGCCCGTGCGCCTCGGCGAAGTGCCTCAGGAACCGGCCCACGAACCAGGGCAGGTCCTCGATGCGATCGCGAATGGGTGGAATCTCGAGCGCAATCACGTTGAGCCGGAAGAACAGGTCCTCGCGGAACCTCTTCTCGGCGACGTCCAGCGCCAGATCCCGATTCGTCGCAGCGACGACACGGACGTCGACGGAGACGTTCTGGTTCGCGCCCAAGCGCTGAACCTCGTGACGCTGCAGCACGGTCAGCAACTTGACCTGCAAGTGCATCGGCATCTCGCCGATCTCGTCGAGGAAGATCGTCCCCCCGTGCGCGGCTTCGAAGTGCCCTTTCCGATCGCCGGTCGCGCCCGTGAAAGCTCCCTTGGTGTGGCCGAAGAGTTCGCTCTCCAGCAAGCTCTCGGTCAGCGCTCCACAGTTGACGGCGATGAAGGGCCCGTCGGACCTCGGGCTCTCCAGGTGGATCGCGCGGGCCAGGCGCTCCTTGCCTACACCCGTTTCGCCGGTCACGAGCAAGCTGCTGTCGCTGGAAGCGACCCGGCGAACGATGTCCAGGAAGTCGCGCATGCGCGGACTGCGGGACTGGAAGTCGGCCAGCCGCGGTTGGGCGGTGTGCCCTCCGCCTTCCGGCCCATGCAGTCCGCCGTCCGCTTCGGCCTCGGTCAACTCGACCAGGTGTTCGACCAGGTCCCCCCGGTCCTGGTCGAGAACCGCCGAGACGCCGGCAGCGACGAGGCGCACCTCGTTCGCTGCCGTCTGGTCGCGACCCAACACGACGACTCCTGGTGCTTGGTCGCCGCCGGCCGAATCGATCACGTCGGGGAGGTTGCGCGCTTCGAGCGAGTCGGCTTGCAGGACCACGACATCCGCGTCGATGTCCTCCGGTCGCTCCGCGGTGAGATCGGGCTGGTACTCGACCTCGATGTCCTCTCCCTGGAGCAGCAGGGCGAGGCGTGCGCGGAGTTTGGAGTCCCTGACGGCGAGGACGAGCTTGCGTTTGTGGGCCATGATTTCGGGTGTTGCGACCCGATCACTATCGGGTCACGGCCCCTGAAATGCAACCGATCGACACCGGCCTCGCTAGCGACAAGAACACCTAAGTCGTTACTCGGAAACAGCTTGCGATGATTCCAAGGTGAGCGGCATGGCGCTTGTACCTGATGCACCTCGACCCAAGCCATCACCTCCACACACCATGCTCGACAAGAACCAATACCTAGAAGCCACCTCCATCCAGCTCGAGATGTGGGATCAGTGGTTCACCACCCTCGAGAACGATCTCGGGTCGGCCCGCACCAAGGTTCGCGAGTCGCTCGAAGTTCAACTCACCCGAGCCCGTCGCCTGAAGCGCCGCGT
>JAJDEX010000311.1 GCA_029259575.1 Planctomycetota bacterium
CCAGGTCGTGCGCATCGTCCCCGGGTCCACGCGTACGCGGAAGTGTTCGAGCAGGTTGATGCCGATCACGCCGAGCGGAGGATCGTCGCTGACGAGCGCGAGCTCCTCGGGTCGGCCGGCGACGTACTTGGCGAAGTCGATCGAGCCCATGCGCATCGGACCGACGTTGCCGGCGGGCGTTCCGCGTTGCTCCATGAAGATGCGGTCGACCAACGTGTCGTAGCGCGCGCAGCCGATCGCCAGCGCGACGGGATCGCCGCCGTCGAGCCGCACGGGGCACCACAACAATCCGGATTTCAACGAGAGCGGTGCGTCGACGACGCCATTTGCCTCTTCGCGCAACGGCTCGGGCGTCAGGGAACCGCCGGTGCCGAGCGGCGCGACCTCGATGAAGCCGGAAGGCAGGTCGAAGGTCACCGCGTGCTGCATCAGCACCTCGGCACCGATCGTCCCGACGACCGCATTCTCGCCGAGCTCGACCGAGAAGTACTTGGTGAACCACTCCATGTACTCCTCGTCACCAATCTCGCGCGTCTCCACCGTGAGGTTGAAGTCGTCGAAGTGCATCGTGATCGGGTACGTCGTGCCGTCGGGCGAGACGCACTTCAGACCATCGGCGGCGCGGTTGTGCAGCTGCAGCGCGAACGGCCCTTCGTACTCGACGAACAGGTTCGCGGGGATGCGCCGGAAGCGCGTGGACAGGTCGCACGACACGACGAGGCGATCGTGGATCAGCTTGACCGGGATGCGGCCCTGGGCGTCCTGCTGGAAGCCGACACGAACGGGACCCGCTTCGAATTCGGAGGAGGTCGACGGCTCGTTCGCACCCGCGAGCGAGGCGAGGATCAGAACGGATGCGGCGGAGACGATGCGATGCATGCCGGCGTGTCGGTACGGGGAGGGATGAGGGGGTAACGAAAGGGGCGCCGCTCGGGCGGCGCCCCGGGAACGCTGGGAGTCGAGACTCCTGGCAGGGTCCCCCGCGGTCGAGCCGCCGAGGAACCCTCGTCGGATCAGGACCGGGGCTTGCCGACGACGCGTCCGAAGGCCCAGTTGTCCTGGATCATGGCGACGTTGACGTCGACGTTGGCCGGCACACACACGGTGACCGGCACGAATCCACGGGCTCAGCAGTTCGGCGGGAAGACCGCCTTCTTCTCGATCTGGTTGCCGTCGATCGTATAGGTGATCGTGAACTCCGGACTCTTGCCGAGCGGGAGCCAGTCGACGTACTGCTCGCCGCCGTCGCCAAAGTAGTAGACCTGGTACGGATCGATGACGAGTTCGTCGCCTTGACGCATCACCGCGAACTCGGAGTGCGTGGGACCTCCCCACGAGAAGTTGGTTTCTTCGCCGGCCTCGACGTCGAGCTTCTCCATGTCGCTGGCATCGATGCTGACGCGCTGGGACCCGAGGCCGATCTTGGCCGTGTGGATCTCGTACGTGCCGGCCGGAACCGCCTGGCCCTCGCCGAACAAGGCGAGGTCGAAGCTCATGCGCTTGTCCTCGCTGACGACGATCGCCGAGAGGAGCTTGCCGTCCGTGGTCAGGTCGGTCGCGAGGTCGAGCAACCCGGTCGCGCCCTCGAAGGGCTGGATGCTCAGGCCCGTGCCGTCCTGGTCCACCGTCATCGCGTAGAGCGCCTCGCCGACGCGCACGACGTCCGATTGGAAGGTGGCGACCTTGCCGGAGCCGACGATCATCGCGTCGACGCCGGGCTGGCCATACAGGCCGTCGCCGTTCTGATCGATCAGCGTGACCTTCTGGCCGTCGATCTTGCCGGTGCGGATGCACGACGTGGCCCAGAACCAGTTGCCGCTCCGGTCCTTGGTCAGACGCAGCGAGTGCGGACCGGTGAACTCGTCCTGCAACGTGACGAACGCCTGGTGGATCTTGGTCTCGCGGTCCTCGCGACCTTCGATCCGACGCTCGAGCTCGCCGTCGCCGTCGGTGTCGATCAAGAGGGCTTCCCCGTCGATCTTGGCCTCGAACCGGCGGCCGGCGAGGGTCACCTCGGTGCCGACGGGCAACCATTGTTCGGCGGGGAGTTCGTACTCCCATTTGCGGCTGGCTTTCGCCTTGAGGTCGACGTGGACCGCGGCGGTCGTGTCGCCCATCGGGGTGGCGGCAGGGGCCATGGCGGCCAGGACCAAGCTGGACAGGATCATGTCGGGTTCCGTTGTGGGTTGAGCGAGGCGATCCGAGGGGTGCGCCGCGTGCGCGGGACCTCTCGGACGACCGGGATCCGTCGGTCCTCCATGCGAAGAACGTCGATTCCCAGGACTCTGTTATCCACCTCATCGGCGAGCCTGTCCAGGAGCCCTCCAGGAAAGGTCGTCGCGTGGGTGTAAGACCGCAAGTCATGTGTCTGCAGACACTTGGCACGATCGGGTGGCCTGGCCTCCCCCAGCGCAGGGAAGCCTCGAACGGGGAGCGAGATCCGCCGCCCGGGTCCCCGGATGAATCGTCCCGACCGAGCGGGTGCGGGGCCTAGTCCAATGCGTCGAGAACCGTCTTCACGACGTGGTCCACGGAGTGGCCGGAGGTGCTGATCTCGACCTCGCAGCGGGCGTACAGCGGTTCACGACGGCCGAGCAGCGCGCGCAGTTCCTCGGACGCGTGCGGGCGACCGTCCATGGGACGCGAGTCGCCTTGGGCCAGGACGCGCTCGAAGTGCTCTTCGGGCTGGGCGCGCAACCAGACGGAGCGCGTCGTGGCCAGAAGTCGTGCGTAGGTATCTGCACGATGGACGATCGAACCGCCCGCGGCGAGAACGATCCGTTGCCCTTGCGCCAGAACCGTCTCGAGGGCCTCCCGTTCGAGATTCGCCAAATGGGCCTCGCTGCGGGCCTCGAAAAGGCTGGCCATGTCGGTGCCCGCGAGTTCCTGGACGCGTTCGTCGAGTTCGACGAACGGAACCTCGAGTTCGAGGGCCAGGGCCCGTCCGATCGTCGACTTGCCTGCGCCGCGAAGACCGACGAGGGCCACGCGTTCGGGGACTCCGCCCAACGGTAGGTCGCACAGTTGGCGCAGCGGGATGCGCAGAGCCGTGGCCAGTGCCGCGAGTTTGAGGAGCGAGAGGTTGGCCCGTCCCGCTTCGGCTTCGGTGACGTAGCGGCGGGATACGTCCGCGGCTTCGGCGAGTTCGACGGTGGTCAGACCGGCGATCCGGCGCTGTTCGCGGAGCCGTTGGCCCAGTTCGGTGAGGAGGACTTGCTCGGGGAGCATGTGGACAGGATACCTCTCGGATCGTTGCCTGGGCGGCACAATGGATCCCATATGCCTGCTAGTGGGGCTGCCATTCGTGGGCAAGGGGCCTGCCGACTTGGATCGGAATGCCTCTGAACTGACCTGAGTCGGTCTGCTGCTCGCTCTTGTGCCATCGGAAGAGTGTCAGCTTCCCAAGCTGATGCTCTTACGATGAATAGAGGCGAGGCGCATATCGTAAGTGCCGCGCCTGTCGAAACTTACGCGCGTCACTCGGGATGTCGCATTGCAGCCGACAGGGCACTGTTGCTGTCTTGTCTCTCCTTCGAGCGCCCACCTCTAATCGGCGTGGATTACGGCTCGAGTACGGACCTTAGCTCCACAGCGACGAGCTCCGCCAGGAGGCCGCCTGACTACGCCGTGTGAGCCTTCCTCCTGGGCCAGCCGTGCCGCGGACGCCTGCTGGCATACGTGGAGCCCTCGCGTCCTGAGAGCCGCTGGATCGCCTGGACGCCGGCTTCCGCCCTAAGCCGCCTTGACTCACTTTCGTTCTAGAGGCCCCAGGGTTGCGGCACGTGCTCCCCCGCGAAGGATTCTGTGGACTAGTAGCTTGATGCTAGGGCGGTCAGAAGCTGGTCGATGTTCTGCGTATAGTGGGCCGTGGGCTCGAGAGTGGGTGCGAGGACTCGTTCATGCCCGGGAGCATGGAAAGTCAGCTCGGGATCGACCAGATGGGCTCACCGGACGCGTACGGGGGAGATGACAATCAAGCTGGCTGGATGCCTAGCAACAGCCTCGTGGGCGGGGCTCCCTATCCTCCCCGGGATCCTATCCAGGCCATGCATGCTCCCCAGATGCATCACCGTAGCAGGCCAGCATTGAGCGACCGTCGTACCGGTCCGCACGGGTCCTTTTCGTCCTTCGGACACCTGGGAAGCCAGGCCAGGGCCTTGCATCGAGGTCTAGATCTGGGTGACGAAAGGACTTGCAGGACTGAGACGTGGAGACCCCAACAATGAGAGTGGGTAAAGCCATCGTCAGAGGCAGAGAGCCCCCCCCCAGGGTCACCCGGGAGGGGCTCATCCATTCGAGCAGGTAGCGCCGAACAGCGCGACCGAATGCAAATCCTAAGGGACTGTTACGACGTTTATCACGCCTCCAGTCACTTGGACTGCTTGCACGACAGAAGGTGCGTAGTTGATGAGGACATCATCCTTCGTCCACAGCTCTAGAACATAGCCACCAGGCGGAACGTCACCAAACCACAACTCGCCACCAGCGTAACCAGTGACCATATCTGGCGCCCCTTCAATGCCTGAGGAACAACGGTCACCAATAGCAACGATCTCCAAATCGTCCGCCAGGGGATCGAACGCTGCATATCCTGCAGCAGGTAGCAAAGTCGCATGCCGAATAACAGGATAGCTACTGGAAGAGTAGCTAACTTTCACCGGAGCAACAGGTTCTAGTGGCGTAACGAGACTCTGCCCCTTGAGCACAACCATCGCCGGTGACAACGTCGAATACACGGTGCGAATCCATACTGAATCGGACCCCGTCCAGCTGTACAGAGCCGCCATGGAATTCGTCTGCACTGTAATGTCGCTGGCCACCCCGCTCTGGAGAATGTTAGGCGGTGGAGAATCCGCAACGCCGGCTGCCGTGGCCTTCAAGCTAAGCGGGTACGATTGAACGCCATCATTGATAGTGACCCGCGCAAACCCGGGAGGCTCTGCGAGGAAGACGGTAGAAATTTTCGCGAGCCATAGATTCCCATTCGGAAGCAGCACATTGACACGCGACAACACCCTGCGCCCCTCGGCTGGGTCGGTAAATACCGCATTCTTGAAATCAGGAGCATCTACCGCAAAATTTGGGGACGCACTCACAGTCACCGGCAGCGACACGTCCAACCCTGGGTACTCCTCCTGATTCAAAAACTGCCCACCGGAGACGTGCAATTCAGTTGGCCCCCAAGTGTATTCACCCTCAGGGGCAATCTGGCTAACCGTCACCGTTAGCGGCCCAGAATATGGCTGCCCACCGGACTCCAAGATTTCTCCGTAGATCCGCACTGTCGGATCCGACGGATTGCCCTGCAATACCAACCGAGATGAGGCGTAAGTGCCTCCCGCCAATGCGAGGAGAGCAACCGCAGCTACTTTCATTGAATTCTTCATATTTGGCAGCCTAGTTAGAACGGGGCCAGTAGTCAGAAAGGACATAATCCTTCCTGCCAACTTCCTTACAACAATGTGATCGAA
>JAJDEX010000312.1 GCA_029259575.1 Planctomycetota bacterium
ACTACCGCATGGCGACCACCATCGACACGCCGGACATCGAGGCCTACATCGTCGAGAGCATCGACCCCGAAGGTCCGTACGGCGCCAAGGAAGCCGGCGAGGGACCGCTGCACTCGTCGTTCCCCGCACTCGGCAACGCCATCTACGACGCGGTCGGTGTGCGGCTGCGCGACCTGCCCTTCACACCGGCGAAGGTGCTGGCCGGCTTGCGCGAGAAGCGCGAGACCGAGGAGAAGCTCGAGACCGGAATGGACGCGGCTGGCGTCGGAGACAACTAGACATGCTGCGACTCCCCACCTTCGACCTGCAGGAGCCCAAGTCGCTCTACGGCGCGCTCGCGCTCCTGGACGAGCACGGCAAGAACGCGATGATCGTCGCGGGTGGCACGGACCTGTTGCCGAACATGAAGCACAAGCTGTTCGAGCCCGAGGTCCTCGTGTCCCTCGCGCGCGTCGAAGAGTTGACCGGCATCACGGCCACCGACGACGGCGGTTTCGACATCGGCGCGATGACGACCCTCGCCGACGTCGCGGCTTCGGAACTCGTGCAGCAGCGCGCGCCCGCCGTGGCCCAGGCCTGCTCGCTGATCGCCGGACCCCAGCTACGCACGATGGGCACGCTCGGTGGCAACATCCTCTTGGACACGCGCTGCCAGTGGTACAACCAGACCTACTTCTGGCGCGAGGCGTTGGGCTTCTGCTTGAAGAAGGACGGCACCGCCTGTCACGTCGTCGAGGGCGGCCAGAAGTGCGTCGCCGCGGCCAGCAACGACTCGGCGCCCGCGCTGATGTCGGTGAACGCCAGCCTCGTCTTCGAACGCTTGAACGAACGACGCGAAGTCCCGGTCGATTCGATCTGGCTCGCCGACGGCATCGTCAACAAGGACGTCAAGCCGGGCGAGATCCTGACGCGCATTCATGTTCCGGCCCAGCCGGGTGAGCATCGCGGCGCGTACGGCAAGCTGCGGGATCGAGGTTCGATCGACTTCCCGTTGTTCGGATGCTCGGTGCGGCTCGCTGTGGATGACGCGAACGTCATCACCGATGCGGAGGTCTGCGCGGTCGCCCTCGTCGCGCGTCCCATTCGATTGAAGAACGTTGCCGAGGCGTTGCGTGGCGTCGCGATCGGCTCACCCGAGTTCGAGGTTGCGGTCCAGGTCGTCGCGGATGCCGCCTACAAGCAGTGCCGCCCGATGGACAACGTCCCGGGTGACAAGGACTACCGGCGCGAGATGGTGCCGGTGTACGTGCGTCGCACACTGCTCGCCGCGGTCAATGGCGACGGGCCCGTGCATCACGTCTAGGGATCTGGGCGCAGGACCGGCGGGGGCTTGGCGTAGGTCCCGAGGCCTAGATCCCGAGGCCTAAGTCGTAGAGCACGCTGGGGCCACACCTGCGGCGTGGCTTGGATGTTGCCGGCTTGCCACCTGACGGTGGCAATGCGTGGACTCCTCTGGCTCGCCACCTGACGGTGGCAATGCGTTAGTTAATGACGAACTCGCCTTTAGCGTTCCAACCAACGGGATAGTCCGCACCACTGTCCTTGCCGACCACGCGGATCAACTCGAGCCGGAAGCGCTTGATCCCCCGATTGGCGTTCCCGCTCGAAGGGAACTTCGAGTGCAACGCCCAGCCCGCCTGGCCCGCCGGGATCGTGATGCGGAACTTGCCGTCGTGAACCTCGAGCGGATCGTCGGACGCGCCGCGCACGGTGGCGGACGTGACCTTGTGATCGAACAGGATGATGTCGGCGCCATCGCGTTCGGAGGTACCGATCTTGGCGTCGCCGCTGGCCCGGAAGATGAGGATCAGGTCCTCGTCCGCGGCCTTGCCCTTGCCGAGGATGTGCCCTTGATCACTGCGTTGATCGACCTCCTTCAACCGGATGCCCCAGTACCCCTCGGTGCCGCGCGTGGCGTCCTTGTGCACGGGGCCGGGGAACGTATCGGGCGTCGCGTGACCCAGCTGGACGACGGGCCCGGTCCGGACCGGGTTCGCCACCGGCTGATCGGGACCGGCAGGGCCCGGAGCGGACCCCGTGTTGCGCGGCTTCGACGGACCTGTGGGACCGGGGGATTCCGCGCGGGCGTTCGCATCGCGCGGTCCACGGGTGCCCTCGAATTCGGGCAGCTGACACGTCGCGAGGAAGAAGGCGCCCAGAGCGAGCGCGAGCAGGAGGAGGAGAGCACGCATGCGCAGATCCTAACCCTGATCGGGGAGGGACGTTCCGAGCGACTCAGTCGAGGTTCTCGAGACCCGCGCGAATCGCGCCCAGCAGCACGAAGATCACGGCTCCCAGGATCAACAGCACCCCGACCGGCGTCTTGAAGAGCCAGGTGATCGCGACCTGGGAGTCGAACCGATCCTGCAGAAGGAAGGTGAACGCCTGTCCCCGGATCTCGAGGCCCTGGACCTCACTGCGCTCGAGCAGGTCGTCGTTGACCTTGTCCACCTCGGTCAGCTCGATCTGCGTGATCTGCTTCACATCGATGCGCTCGACGACCTCGAACTGCAGTCCGCCGACCGCCGAGGTGTCCTGGCGCGTGCCGATCGTCACCCAGGATCCAGCGACCTCGAGGCGCACCTTGTAGTCCGGCAGCGTCGCATCGCCCAGGCCCAGATCCTTGGGCTCGAGGGTCCCCTCGATCGGCGTCACGGTGACGAAAGCGAGCCCGCGCGAGTTGTCCCAAGCGCCGAGCAGGGTGACGACGACGAGGACCAGGGCGACGGCGCGGAAGAGGGTCTTGATCTTGGGCATGGCGGCACCCTACGCGGGTGGCCAGGGCGGATTCCATCCGAACCCCCAGAAGCTCAGCCGTCGAGGCGCTCGACGCGTTGCTTGGCGGGGTTGACCTTGCGGCGCCGCAGGTCGCTCGCGCTCTCGACCGTCAGCATCACGCGCTTGCCCTCACCTTGAACCTGGACGACCTGGCCCAAGTGGCGCCCGACCTTGACCCAGTCGCCCCGTTGGAACGCGCCGTCGCGGTCCTGGGCGAGACCCGCGTCACCATCGGTGGTGCGTCCGTTGAAGTGCGCGGCCCGCCAGGTGGAACCGTTCGTGCAGACGTCGCAGGCGCCGCACGGTTCGCTCGGCCCTTCCAGCTCGAAGTGGTTGGCCAGCAGCGTGCGCCGGCAGGTCAACTCGTCACCGGCGAAGCGCGCCATGGTGAGCAACCCGGTCAGGTCGTCCTTGAGCTTGTCGCCGGTCCCGAAGAACTCGGGCAGTTCGTTCGGATCGAGGTCGCGCACGAGCTCCAGGTCGTGCGTCTCGAACGATCCTTGCGTGATGCCCAGGACCTCGAGCCAGCGCAGACAGATACCGACGCGGTTGTCGCGCCGCTCCTTGACCAGCAGTTCCTGGCGCAGGTCGTCCACGTCCTTGACCTGCAACCGCTCGCCCCAACCCTTCAGCGTCTCGAACAGGCCGACCATGTACTCGAGCGTAGGGTTGGCCCAGCGCACGAACGTCTCCTGGATCGCCAGGTCCTGTTCGAAGTACAGCAGTTCGCAGTACGAAGGCGCGCCGTCCCGACCTGCGCGGCCGACCTCTTGCGTCCAGGCTTCGAGCGTGCGCGGCACCTGCGTGTGCAACACGAAGCGGATGTCCGCCTTGTCGACGCCCATGCCGAAGGCGTTCGTCGCCAACACGACGGCATCGTCGGACGCCATGAAGCGTTCTTGCATCGCGCGACGTTCGCGTCCCGAGAGTCCGCCGTGATAGACGAGCGTCTTCAGCCCTCGCCGCGCCAACTCGCCGGCGTAGAACTCGAGGTCCTTGATCAACGCGCCGTACACGATGCCCGCGCCGTTCAGTTGCTTCAGGCGTGCCTCGAGCAGGTCGAGCTTCTCGTCGTCCGTCACGACACGGGTCGACGCGAGGAACAGGTTCGGACGCTCGATACCAGCGCGCAGGATCACCGGATCGCGCAGTTCGAGGCGCTCAGCGATGTCGGTGGCCACGCGCGGCGTCGCGGTCGCGGTCAATGCGATGGCGGGCGGATCACCGGCCAGGCGCCGCGCGATCGCCAAGCGCGAATAGTCGGGGCGGAAGTCGTGCCCCCACTGACTGATGCAGTGCGCTTCGTCGACTGCGAAGCGCACCACGTTCATGCGCGGCAACAGCTCCAGGAACGTCGGACTGCGGAAGCGTTCGGGCGTGACGTACAAGAGGTCCAACTCGCCGTTCGCAGCCGCCTCCAAGCGCTTGCGACGGTCCGGAGCCGAGACCAACGAGTTCACGTACGCGGCGCGAACGCCCTTGGCCCGCAAGCCATCGACCTGGTCCTTCATCAACGCGATCAACGGACTGATCACGAGCACCAGTCCGTCCAGCACCAAGGCCGGCAACTGGAAGGCCAGCGACTTCCCGCCTCCGGTCGGCAGCGTCAACAGCACGTCGCGCCCGGCCAGCACCGCATCGATCGCGTCCGCCTGCATGGGACGCAGATCGTCGAAGCCGAAGGCCTCGGCCAGGGCCGCCCGCACTGCGGGATCATCGTGTCGCATCATCACCGAACCCAGGTGCTATTCGCCGGCGATGCCGATCCCTGCGGGCTGCTCGAGGGTCCCCGAATCGGGACCGTCGTCAGTTCCGCCTGCGGGCCCATCGACAAGGTCTGCGCGGGTGGCCTCATCCGGACTGCCCGGACCGACCCTGGCCGGGTCCGTCGTGGCCCAGACGTCCGAGCGCTCGCCCGGATCCGGTGTCCCCAGGTGAATGGGCTCCGGCGCGCGGAAGACGCTCCAACCCGCGTCCTGGGCGCGACCGCGATCGGCGGCATTCACCGAGGTGGGCGAGGACGCGATCCAGCAGACGAGCCCGACCAGCGACGTGCCCAGGCACGTTGCGATCGGGTAGGCGCGCAGCCCTTGCCGCGCCATCAGGTTGCTCGAACGGGGTTCCATGCCCGCGCCCGTATACCAACGCGGAGCCGCGGAGTCAGCGATCGGTTCGAGTTCTCGGCCCAGGATTTCGTTCGGGGGCGTCGAGGGCCTCCTCGGGCGACTCGCTGGCGGTCTCGGGAACGAGAACCGCTCTCGAGCAGGCACGCCGTTCGTCGTGGAAGGCACGGTACGACCCGAGCGCGGCGGCCTCGTGAACCGTCAAAGGTGCACCCAGATCGACGTAGCCGCCGACGGGCGATGCGAGCTTCAACCGCCCGGCCTGCACACCAGGATGCAGGGACCCGGCCAGCGGTCTCACGCTCGGACGGTCGGAGGCAACTTGCGTTCGCGGCAACGCGAACGCGATCCCTCCGAGGCAAAGGACGGGCAGCAGCGCGGTACGGATCGGGTGTTTCACAGGATCTCCAACGTGGTGCTCGCCACGAGCGTGTTGTTCGACTCGTCCATCTCGGACACCAGATTCAGATCGTCCAGGACGATCCCCAGGTGCCAGGTCCCGGCCGCGGTGTCGACCGGCAGAGTGATGTTCCAACTGGATCCGTTCGTCAAGCCCGGCCCCAGGTCCGCCACGTCGCGCCAACCGACGAAGGTGTCGTCCGTCGTCACCGTGTCGTCGTCCGACAGGTAGACGCCGATGCGGAACGCCGAACTGATCAACGGTCCTTCGTTGATCACGGTGTCGCTCACCGGCACCGTGTCCCCCGCCGCGAACGACGCTCCCGTGAACGTGAAGTCCTGGGGCTCCAGGTCCGGCGCGGGCGGCGGCGGGATCGTCACGACGACCATGCCGAGCGCGACGAACGTGTTGTTGTCCTCGTCGTTCTCGATGATGGTCCCCGTGTGGTCCGCCCAGCAGCCCAGGCGATAGCTCCCCGCAGCCAGGTTCGCCGGCAACGTGATCGGACCTGCCACGACCGCAGCGAAACCGATGCCGAGGCCCGCGATCTGCTGACGTTCGGCGATCAGGATGTCGCTCGCGTCGATCACGGCGTCCGTCGAGAGGTAGACCCCGGTCGCGAACGGTGCGGCCGACAGGTCCCCGACGTTCTCGACGCGCGTGATCAGCACGACCGAGTCGCCGGGCTGGACGGAGGTGTCCGACAGCGAGACCAGGTTGGCCTCCAGGTCGGGCAACGGCACGGGCGCGGTGACGACGTCGATGCTGCCCGGTGCCAAGAGCACGTTGTTCCCTTCGGACAGCTCGCTCAGCGAGTTCAGGTCGTCGACGCGCACGCCGATGAAGTACGTACCCGGCGACAGGCCCGCCGGAAGGGTCGTCGAGCCGTTGAACGTGGTCGTCGCGCCGACGGCCAGGTTGGTGATCTGACGCACGTCGAGCAGCGTGTCTTCGGCGCCGATCACGGGGTTCGTCGACAGGTACAGGCCGATGCGGAAGAACCCGGCACTGCTGACGCCCTGGTTCGCCACGGTCACGGAGAACTGGATGGGCTCCAGATTGGCGGCCTGAATGACATTGGGCGTCGCGCTGATCGCCGTCGGGACGATGTCGGGGAGCGGCGGGACCGTCACGTTCAAGGTGCCGAGAGCGACGGCGACATTGTCGATCTCGTTGGTCTCGGGGATCGCGTCCCCCACGTCGGCGATCGCGCCGATGAAGTAGGTGCCGGCCTGGACATCGGTCGGGATCGGCAACGGATGATCGACGATCGCACTGGATTCCGCGGGCGCGAGCGCGGGCACCGTGCGCACGCCGAGCAGGCGGTCGTCCTCGGTCACCACGGAATCGGCCGACAGGTAGACGCCGACGACGAAGGCGACCGACGAGACGTCGCCGTCGTTGCGTACGACGTCCGAGACCAGGACGTTCGCACCGACGTCGACCGAGGGCGGCGTGAAGTCGATCGAGTCGACGACGATCTGCGCCTGGGGAGCCGCCAGGACGGTGAGACTCTGCAGCGCGACGAGGGCGTTGTCGCTCTCGTTCGCTTCGCCGACCTGGGCCAGGTCGTCCACGACGACACCAACCCGGTAGACGCCCGCCGGGGTGGCCAACGGAACGGTCAAGTTCCCGATCGCGGTGTCCTCTTCGAGGCTGTCCAAGGTCGTGACGCTGCGGAATCCGATCAGCGTGTCGGCCGTCGTGATCACGGCGTCGGCGCTCAGGTACACGCCGATGCGGAACGAGTCCGCGGTCGCATCACCGGTGTTCGCCACGGTGTCGGTGACCTCGATCGTCTGGCCGGCCTGGACGACGGTCGTGGCGTTGACGACGAGGCTGGGGCTCAGTTGAGGCAGAGGAACGACGAGCACCTGAACCGGGTCGATCGGGCGCGCGACGTTGTCGTCCTCGTCCCCCTCGACGACCTCGTCCAGATCGTCGGCGGCGACCAGAACCCACCAGTCGCCGGGAACGGTGTCGATCGGCACCTGGAACGTACCGCCACCGGTCGAGGTCTCGCCGGCCAGAAGGCTGCCCAAGGTGCGGGACCCGAGGTGCAGATCCTGCGCATCCAGCGTCGGGTCGTCGGACAGGTACAAGCCCACCCGGAATCCGGTCGCATCCACGCTGCCGACGTTGTCGACGCTCTCGCCGATCAACAGGCTGCCGCCGGGCGCCACGTTGGTCGCATTGACCGCGACGCTCGACACGATCAATTGAGGGAGATTCTGGGGGTTCGTGCCGCCGGGGCTGGCCGTACCGCCGCCACCGCCGCCGCCACATCCAGCCAGGAGTGCGCCCGCCAACAGGCAGCGCCACCGTCCGCGATGCGGTCGGGCTGCCTGGTACTCCGGCGTAAGTCGATTCGTGCGTGCCATAGGGTCCACCTCCGGAGGGATGTCCTCCAGCGAATAGGCCTCCGCAACTGCGGGTGGGGTTGGGCCTCTTTTCTCTGAATCGCTCCCAGGAGCCGGCGCCGAGGTCACCCATGCGGGATTCTCGCGGCCAGGCGGTTGCGGCAATCCCGGTCGCGGCCGAGACTCCCGCCGTGAGTGACACACGAAACCCATCGCCCGGGGCGCCGACCTTGGTCCTGGTCCCCACGGCAATCGAGCGCGATCACCTGCTGCACGACCTCGGAGGAGGCTCCGGTCTGGTGGAGCTGTGTGGCTTCGGCCCCGTCGCCTCCGCCGCACGCACCGCGCAACGCATCGCGCTGCTGGGACCGCGGCGCGTCGTGTTGGTGGGCATCGCCGGCAGCTACGACCTGGACGAGCACCCGATCGGCAGCGCCGTCCGGTGCGGCGAGGTCTGGATGGACGGCATCGGCGCCGGGGAAGGTCCCGAGCGACTGGGCCCGGCCGAGCTCGGTTTCGCGCAGTGGGCCGGCGATCCGATGCTGGCACGCAGCCCGGTGATCGAGAGCTTGCCGCTCGAACCGGCGGGACCGCGGTTGTTGACGGTCGCCGCCGCCTCCGCCAGTGCAGCCCAAGCCGCAGATCGCCAAGTGCGGTTCGGCGCCAAGCTCGAGGACATGGAGGGCTTCGGCGTCGCGCTGGCGTGCCGCATGAGCGGAACGCCCTGTCATGTCCTGCGCGGCGTCTCGAACGAGGCCGGCGACCGGGACACGGCGTCCTGGGACATCCACGGCGCGCTCCAGGCGGTTGCGGCGGCCTTGCCGGGGATCCTCGAGGAACCTAACGCATGAGCCGTGCGCTGCACGTGGGGCTGTCGACCTGCCCCAACGACAC
>JAJDEX010000313.1 GCA_029259575.1 Planctomycetota bacterium
GAGCCCGCCTTTACGGAATGCGCGACATACGTGCCTAGCGGGCACCGGATTCGCGTGGATTCGGCCCGGACGCACGAACGCCCCCCGGCGTGGCGAACCATGACCGGGGGGCGTGAAGCGTGGCGCGGTCATGGACCGCACCTGAGTTGCTGGAGGTCGGGGGACTAGCGGTCGTCGCCGCCGTCACCTTCGTGATCCTCGCCACCGTGCTCGTGGTCCTCGACTTCGTGGTCCTCGACTTCGTGGTCCTCGATGATGGGCTCGTCCTCGATCTCCATTTCGTACTCGTACTCGTACATCTCGGGCTCCCAGGCTTGGCTGCTCCCGAACGAGTTGTTGCTCTCCGCGATGCCCAGGAAGACGAGCGGAAGCAACATGCCCAGTCCGCTCGAGGACAGGAATCCCGTGAAGCCGGTCAGTTGGACGCACATGGAGCGATCGCCGACGCCGCGGACCACGAGGTCCTCGCCTTCGACGCTGGTGATGTTGACCATCGCGCGCGCGCCTTTCATCAGATCGCCGTACGCCGGAAGGATCGGGCCCGGGTCACGCACGGCGCCGTGCGGGGAGCGCACGCCGTTGCCGATCGCCGTGAAGAGCATGTTCGACCAGAAGTAACCGTCGGCCAGGAGCGCCGGCGTGTCCATGAAGTCGAGGCCGATGACGTTCTCGAGCGAGCCCGGCATCTGGGCCAGGAAGTTGGCGTTGTTGAGCAGGCTCGTCGTCGGCTTCATCGCCTGACGCACGGCACCCATCGTCGCCTGGGGCGAAGCACCGAAGAAGATGTGGTTGCCCGCGATCGCGTACGTCGGCTCGATCGGAACCGGCAGACCGGGGAAGCTGAGGCTCTGGTACTGGATGCCCTGGTTCGACCAGGCACGCGAGGTGAGGTAGCCCTCGGCCTCCGCCTGCCCGAACCCGACGATCATTTCGTTGACGCGATCGAGGATGGGGGCGATGCCGTCGGGGTCCGCGAGCTCCATGAAGAAGACCATCGAAGCCAGGCTGCCGCCGCCGGTCGAGTCCGACGCGTAGACGCCCATCTCGGTGCCGATGTGGTCGAGGATGTCCTTGCGGATGTCGAGGCCGATCATCTGGCCGGCCATCCCGATCGGATCGTCGATGCCTTCGCTTTCGAGCGCCATGCCGGCGAGCTCGTTCACCCATTCGGCGCAGCTGGAGACGTCGAACATGAAGGCCGAGGCCCACTTCGCATCGGCCGGAATCAGGCGCAGCGTGTTCTCGGTGACGAACTGTTCGGAGACGAGACCGTTGTGACCCAGGAACTTGCCGTAGCCCGGCATCTGGAACGTGCTGTACGAGCGCGTGTCGTCGCTGCCGGACGCCATGTGGAACTGGATCTGGTCGAGGCCGATCATGTCCATGATGTCGGTGACCATCTGGAACTCGGGATCGTCGTAGGCCTCCTGGGGGACCATCTGGTCGAACATGAAGCCGAGCATCGTGCCGTAGTCCATGCGCATGACCATCTGGGGCTTCACGCCGGCCGGGAGACCCGTGTTGCCGGCGACGAACGGTGCGTCGTCAGGTTCTCCGAACGCCACGACGAAGTCGTTGCCGCGCGGGCCGAACAGGACCGGGGGCATGCCGGGCTCGAGCTGAAGCGGGATCATCCCGTCCTCGGGCTCACCGAACGGCGCACCGGTGCCGGACAGCATTTCGTACAGACGACCGTGGAACGTGTTCGCAGCTTCGGCGCTGCCCATGTGCAGGTTGAGTTGCGCGCGCACCGGGATCGGGACCATGGTCTCGTCCAGATGAACGGTCAGGGTCTTCGATCCCGACAGGACCTCGGTCAGCATCGGGACGACCTGGGGCGGCATGTCCCAGCCGGGGATCTCGTTGCCGAGTTCCATCAAGCGAGCGGGGAGCATCTTGAACGCGGCCAGAAGGGCGGCGTCCTTGGGATCCGAGAGCATGTCCTCCATGTCCACCATGTGGAGCGCCAGGACTTCTTGGCCCCCCGACTGACGAGAGGCCCGTTCGGCCTTGGGCCCGTTCGAGGGAGCGGTCTCCCTAACGGGTGAATCCTGGGAAGCGAGGGAGTCTTGGGAAGCGAGCGATGCGAGCAGTCCGGCCGGCTGGGGAGCCAGGGCGAGTGCGAGCGGTGCGATGAGGATCATGGCGATGGTGTGAGGCTGGAAAGGAGGTGGAAGACCGTGCCTACGTCGGTCGTGAGCCCGCATTCTCGGGCATTTCCGGAACGCATGGGGCTTGAGGGCGGCAGGATAGGATCCCCGTTCGGAGCCGGCTAGAGGAGATCCCCTCCCCCGACCCCGTAGGAGCGGAAAAACGCGCATCATCGCTCCTTCCGGAACTCGCGGCCCACACGGTCACGACCCTCAAACGCTCTCGTAACCGAGGAACAACCAGCGTGGAACCGAAGCTCGATCCCACCTCTGAACCGAAACCAGGGACCTCCAGTGGACCTTCCCCCGGACAGGGTGGGACCCCGGATGGCGACCGCCCCGACCTCACGGTCCAAGAGCGGAGCGCCTTGCCCGGACGGGATGCGGCCGCTCTGGACCGTTTCTACGAAGTCTATTTCGACCGCATCTACGGGTACGTCCGACGCTTGCTCCGCGAAGAGCACCTGGCGGAGGACCTCACCCAGGACATCTTCATGCACCTGCACCGCTCCTTCCCGAGCTATGACCCCGAGCGCGAACTGAGGCCATGGGTCTTCACGATCGCGACGAACAAGGTGCGTGACTATTGGAGATCCCGTCGGCATCGGGATCGTCGCCGCGAGATCGGAGTCGACGACGAAGAGGGGGGCGCCTTCGCCGTCGCGGGCGACCGAGGACCGGGCGAGCTGATCGAGGTCGGTGAGTTGAGCGACCACGTCGCCGCCGCCATCGCTCAACTGCCCGACTCGATGAAGTCGGCCTTCGTGATGCGCTACTACGAGGGACTCAGCTTCGCCGAGATCGGGGATGCGCTGGGCCGTGGTGAGGTCGCGATCCGCAAGCGCTATTCGCGTGCGCTCTCCGAGCTGCGCGAACTGTTGACACCGTACGTGGGGCCGGAGGTCTCGGGCGAAGGGGCATGAACGACTCCATGCAACACGACCCGCTCGAACCCGAACCGGTCATCGAGCCGCGCTTGGCGCGGGCTCTCGATGCGCATGCTGTTCGAGCAC
>JAJDEX010000314.1 GCA_029259575.1 Planctomycetota bacterium
TTCCTGATGCAGGACCGCGCGACGCGCGAGCGCAAGTTCGAGTACTACATGGGTTTGCAGCCCGAACTCGAGCACGTGCACCGCATGTACCTGTGGGAAGACCTCGGGGAAGAGGTCAAACCGCTCGCCGAGAAACTCCCCGGGATGTTGCCCGGTGCGGAACTCTCGCACGCGATCGGCACGACGCGCTGACCTCGGCTAGGCGCTCAAACGAGTGTGGCGTGGCATAGATCGACGCCGAGCCAGAACCAGCACGCGGCGCCGAGCAGACCCAGAACTCCGCATACGACGTTTCGCGGGAACGCGAGTCCGACGCACGCGAGCAGCAAGGGGGGATCACCCAATCCAGCACCCGGCGCGAAGTGAAACGACCCAAGCGTGACGCACGCAAGGGCCTCGGTGATCCCGCGGTACTCCCGGTAACTCGCTGAGTCTTCGGATAGGCTCCTAGCGGTGCTGATCGATCAGGATCGAGTTGCCGTCCGGGTCGACCAGGACGAAGCTCGCGGGACCGGTCGTGTCGGGGTCGGCCTTCGTCACGGGCTCGAGGCCCTGTGCGATCAGTCGGGCCTGCAACTCACGGACGTCCGTGAACGTCTCGGTGTTCTGCGCGCTCTGATCCCAACCCGGGTTGAAGGTCATGATGTTGTCCGGGAACATGCCCTGGAACAGGCCGATCACCGTCGAGCCGTTCTTCAGGATGAGCCAGTTCTGGGCGGCATCGCCGTGGAACTGTTCGAATCCGAGCTTCTCGTAGAAGGCGCGGGAGGCGGCGAGGTCCTTGACGGCGAGACTGACGGAGAAGGCACCGAGTTCCATGGTGGATTTGGGAGTAGGTTGAGGAGCGGGAGCGTGGTCCGTGCTCTGGCACGCGCCGAGCACGAACGCCACGATCAGGAGAGGGGCAGACGTGAGCTTCATCCACGCACTCTGCGGCCCATCCACGAACCCTGCTTGACCGATCTTGCGAAACGAACCTGAAATCTCGAACGACTACGTGCAGCGCCTCAATCGGGTCGTGGACCACGTCTTGGCGCATCTGACCGAACCGCTGTCGCTCGAAGCGGTGGCGCACGAGGCTGGTTTCTCGCCGTTCCACTTCCACCGCATCTTCCATTCGATGCTGGGTGAAACGCTGCATCAGTTCGTGCGACGGCTGCGACTCGAGCGGGCGCTGAAGCGCAAGTCGTTCGAGCCCGACCGTACGCTGACCGACATCGCGCTCGAGTGTGGCTTCGGATCGTCGTCCGACTTCTCGCGCTCGTTCAAGAAGGTGTATGGCGTCCCGCCGAGCCAGTTCGACGTCGATCTGTGGCGTACGTCGAAACGCGATGCCTGGCGTCAAGCCGTCGATGGCCCCGGAACCAACCGTTTCGAGCATCTGCCCAAGGAGGCGAACCCCGACGGCTTCGTCGCCGAAGTGCGCGAGTTGCCTCCGCGGATCGTGGCCTACATTCGCGTGATCGATTCGTACCGCCCCGACGCGGTGGCCGGTGCGTACGAGCGGCTGATGGCGTGGGCCGATGCGCGCGGTTTCGGGGACGGTCAATGGCTCGGGTACATGTGGGATGATCCCGACATCGTGCCGCACGAGAAGTGTCGCTACGACGCGGCCGTCGTGTTGCCGGAGAGCGAGACTTCGCTCGAGGCGGACGGGGAGGTCGGGCGACTGCGCTTCCCTGCGATGACCGTGGGCGAGTGCGAGATCCGCGGGACCCTCGACGTCGAGAGTCGTGCGATCGACTGGATGTTCCGCACCTGGTTGCCGCGCAGTGGATTCGTGCCGAGCGACCAACCTTGTTTCGAAGTGTGGAACGGGCGGCCGTTCGCTCACGGGGTCGAGCACTTCGAAATCGCGATGCATCTGCCGGTCGAGCCGGCGACGCCATTCGGCAGATAGAAGCCGGTATCGGCAGCTAGAGCAGGTCTGCCGCAGCCGCGCGAATCGTCGCGACGACGCGGTCGACATCCCCGTCCGCGAGCGCCGGGTACAGCGGGATGCTGATGGCGCGCGAGCTGAAGTCCTCGGCGTTCGGGCACTCGCCGGCCCGATGTCCGCGGTCCGCATAGAACGGATGCAGGTGGACGGGGTCGTAGTGCACCTGCACGCCGAGTCCGTCCGCGCGCAAGCGATCGAACAACGCGCGGCGTCGACCCGCGTCCTGGACGCGGATGACATAGATGTGCCAGCCGGGCGTCGTGTTCGCTGCGGTGGGGGGCAGGTCGATGCCGCCGACGTCCTCCAGGTCGCGCGCGTAACGCGCCGCGAGCTCCTGGCGGCGCGCGATGAACGATTCGAGCTTGCCCAGTTGCGACAACCCGAGCGCGCACAGCACGTCGGGCATGCGGTAGTTCAGGCCGAGCGCCTGGACCTCGTACGCCCACGCTCCGGCATCCTGGTCACGCAAGCGCCCGGGGTCGCGCTCCATGCCGTGGTTGCGGAACTGCGCGATGCGTCGGTCGAGTTCGGGATCGTCCGTCAGCACGGCGCCACCCTCGGCGCTGGTGATCGGCTTGACCGGGTGGAAGCTGGTGGCGGTCAGGTGCGCCAACGTGCCGACCGGATCCCCTTCGTACGTGGCACCCAACGAGTGCGCGGCATCCGCTACCAACGTGGTGCCCGTCTTCTCGGCCAGCGCGCGCAGGGCCGTGTAGTCGCACGGATGTCCTGCATAGTCGATCGGCACGATCAACCGCGTGGAGGAATCGACCAAGGCCGCGGCGCTGTCCGCACCGATCAAGCCGGTGGTCGGATCGACGTCCGCGAAACGCACGTCCGCGCCCATCCACAACGCGCAGTGTGCGGTCGCGACGAACGTCAGGGGTGACGTGACGATGGTGTGTCCTTTGCCCAATCCCGCTGCGGCGTAGGCCGCGTGCAACGCAGCCGTTCCCGAGTTCACGACGCGCGCGTGACGCGCATGTGTGAAGCTCGAAAGGCCCGATTCGAACGCGTCGACGGCCGGTCCGGTGGTCAGCCAGTCGCCGCGCAACACCTGGAGCACGGCCTCGATATCGTCGGCATCGACGGATTGGCGTCCGTACGGCAGGAACGGCTGATCAGCCATCGAGCATGCCGTGCAGGCGTTCGTGGTCGAGCCAGTCCTCGTTCTTCTCGCTCGAGTAGTGGAAGCCCGGGGGGACGGGGCTGCCGAGCTTGTCGGCCTTCGGATCCTGTTTGCCGATGTCCGGCAGGATCACGTAGTGCGT
>JAJDEX010000315.1 GCA_029259575.1 Planctomycetota bacterium
GAACGGCGACGGCGCGCTCGACATCGTCAAGAACACCGGCGTGGGTCAGACCTCCGGCAGCGCGCGCGTCGACATCAGCTACAACAACCCCAGCAACGAGGGCTTCTTCAACTTCCTGCAGACCGCCTTGCAGACCACGCCTTACCACGTGGACACGGGCGACCTGAACCAGGACGGTCTGCTGGACTTCGCGGCGTCCGATGACGGACCCGATCGCTACATGATCAACCAGGGCAACGACGGCCTCGGTCGCGTCAACTGGAGCTCGTCCCAGACGTTCAACACCGACGACGGTTTCGGCAGCAACGTCATCATCGAAGACCTCAACAACGACGACTGGCCGGAAGTCCTGATCTGTGACGTCGACGTCGACATCCCCGGATTCGGACGTCGCCTGCACATCTACCACAACCGTGGTGGCGTGGTCGGCGGCATCCCGGACCTGCACGAGGAGTCCGGCAGCGGCTACCGTGCCGTGACCGGCATGACCACCAGCGACATGGGAGCCACCCACGACGTCGCGGTCTTCGACCTCGACAACGACGGCGACATGGACATGGTCATCGCTCGCAACGCGGGCACCCAGGTCTGGATCAACCAGCTCGACCCTGCGCCCAGCGGCAACATCGTCATCGCGTGCGACCCGGCCGCCAACCACGCCGGCGGTCAGTCCGCGAAGCTCGACAACAGCTTCCTCGGCAACGCGTTCGGAAGTGGTCTTGCGCTGCGCTGCCACGATGGCCCGCCCAGCCAGTTCGGCTTCTTCCTCGTCTCGAGCAACGGCTCCCTCAACGCGAACGTCTTCAACGGTGTTCTCTGCCTGGGCTCCCCGTCCGGTCGCTACACCAACAACGTCGCCATCAACCAAGGTCTCCCGCAACTGAACTCCATCGGGCAGTTCGACGGTGCGGGCAACCTGGTCAACTTCGCCGGAACGTCCGCGTCGTCCTTCGGATTCGACGTCCCGAACGAGTTGCCGCTGACCCCGATGGGTCAGACGATCGCTCCGGGAAGCACCTGGCACTTCCAGTGCTGGTTCCGCGACACGGTCGTCACCCCTGGTGATTCGGCCAACTTCTCGAACATGCTCAGCGTGACGTTCCCCTGAGACGTTCCTGAGCTGAGATCACGTTCGGCGACACTCGCCACGCGGGTCTCATCGACATCCACGGCGCCATCGCTCCTCGGAGCGGTGGCGCCGTTCTGCGTTCCAGGGAGCACTTCCGTTTCCGGCGGATGTCCCGATCTCCCCGTCTGGGACACGATGCTGGCGATTCGGGCTTCGATCCGGTTTCATGGTGGGGTCGAGCGACGCACCCGAGCCGTCGCTCCCCTCCTCAGTCTCTTCCCAAGACTCACTATGCAGCGCGCACTCATCTCGGTCGCCACCCTGGGGTCCATCGGACTCCTTGCGACGAACGCCATTGCCCAGAACGACATCAGCTGGGCGTCCTTCACCCAGGACAACAGCCGCATTCCCTCGACCGGTCTCGTCCAGAACGACACGCAGGAAAAGGACTACGCGTGGGGCGACCTCGACAAGGACGGCTACACGGACCTGGTCATCGTTCGCAAGCAACCGTTCACCACGAGTGGGCACTACGCCAACGTACTGCTGATGAACCAGGGCGGAACGCTGGTCGATCAAACCGCAGCCTACGCCTCGGCGTCCGACGTTCCCGGCGACCAGGGCTTCCTGACCCCGACCAACGACCGCGACGTGCAACTGGCCGATGTCAATGGTGACGACTGGCTCGACATCATCACGGTGACGACGTTCTCGCTCGGCACTCCGAAGCACATCAGCCACCCCCGCATCTACATCAACCTCGGTGAGGACGGCGGTGGCAACTGGCTCGGACTCGAGTATCAGGAAGCGCGCTTCCCCGACCTCGGAGCGGCGCCCTTCTTCTGCGGCGTCGGTGTGGGCGACGTCACCGGCGACGGTGCCGTGGACCTCTACTTCGCCCACAACCACAAGAACGCGCCCGTCGACCTCGACGACCGTCTGGTGATCAACGACGGCACCGGCTTCTTCACGGACGAGAGCGTCGCGCGGATGACGTTCGACATGCGCCAGTCCAGCTTCGGGGTCTCTGCGAACATCGCCGACATGAACGGCGACGGCGTCATGGACGTCATCAAGGACACGGCGCTGGGTTCCACGGGTGCCAGCGGCCCGTCGACGCACATCAGCTACAACGATCCGAACAACGAAGGCTTCTTCAACATCAAGGACACCGTCTATTCGGGCGCGCCGTACCACACCAACGTGGGCGACATCAACATGGATGCGCTGCCCGACCTCGTCATGAGTGACGACGGTACGGACCGCTACCTCCTGAACATGGGCAACGACGCCCTGGGACGCGTGAACTGGGGTCTGAACTCCCTGACGGGCTCCAGCGGTTTCGGCAGCAACAACCTCATCACCGACCTCAACAACGACGGCTGGGGCGACATCATCATCTGCGACGTCGATGTCGATATTTCGGGCTGCAGTCGCGACATGCTGATCTACCACAACCGCGGCGGCGTGGTCGGCGGCAACGTCACCATGACGATCGAAGGCGGCGGTGGCTTCGACGGTGTGACCGGCATGACCAATGCTCAGCAAACGGGCGTGCACGACATCGCGGTCTTCGACATCGACAACGATGGCGACCTGGACTTCGTCGTCGGTCGCTGCGCAGGGACCGAGTGCTACATGAACAACCTCGATCCGGCGCCGCCGACGGGCATCACCGTCTTGTGCGATCCGGCCAGCGACCACGCCCAGGGCAACTACGCGAAGCTCGACAGCAGCACCCTTGGCGCAGCCACCCCTTCGGGACTGCACCTCGCGGCCACGGACGGCCCCTCGGGTGAGTTCGGCTTCTTCCTGGTGTCCTCGAACGGTTCCGCCAACCTGAGCGTCTTCAACGGCGTGCTCTGCGTCGGATCTCCCTCGGGCCGCTACAACAGCGACATCGCGACGAACCAGGGACTTCCGCAGCTGAACTCGATCGGACAGTTCGACGGCGCAGGCGTGCTTCAGAACATCGTGGGCAGTTCCGTTTCCGGCGACGGCTTCGACGTTCCCAGCGAGTTGCCCTACTCGCCCCCCGGACAGTCGATCGTTCCCGGCTCCACCTGGTACTTCCAGTTGTGGTTCCGCGACCTGGATGGCGGGTCGCCCTCGGCCAACTTCTCGAACATGCTCGAAGTCGCGTTCCCCTGAGATCGCCCTCCGGACCCTGCGGGCCGATCTCGCGGGACCTCCAACCACGCGCGCCGCTCTCCATTCAGGAGGGCGGCGCGCTCTCGTTCCCCAGGGCTCAGGGGTGGACCGACTCGTCCACCCCGACCTGCATGGGGAAGCGCATTCCTGAATTCGATGCGGAACCGCGTCCCATCCTGTGGCTGATCCGAGACAGCCGGGTGGCAAGCAGCCCCCGAAAGCGGTCTGATGAGGGTCGACGCGTGCCTCTCCAGCACCCGAATCCGCACACGAGCCGGCCTCTCGGGCTCGACCTCTCTCCAAGGATCCCCCCATGCATCGCTCGATTCTCAGCGTGTCCGCGTTCGGCCTCCTGGCCGCCACGGCCCACGCCCAGAACAACATCACCTGGGCCGAGTTCGTCCAGGACAACAGCAAGATCCCCGCCACCGGTGTCGTGCTCAACGACGCCGAGGAGCGTGACTTCGACTTCGCCGACCTGGACAAGGACGGCTGGACGGACCTCGTGATCATGCGCAAGCAGCCGTTCACCACGTCCGGCCGGCGCACCAACGTCCTCTTGATGAACGAGAACGGCACGCTCGTCGATCGCACCACTCAGTACGCGTCCAACAGCGATGTTCCCGGTGACGACGGCTTCGACACGCCGACCAACGACCGCGACGTCGTCATCGCCGACATCAACGGCGACACCTGGCTCGACGTGATCACCGCCACGACGCTCGGCAACGGTCAGACCAAGGCGATCAGCCACCCGCGCATCTACATCAACCTCGGCAACGACGGTGGTGGCAACTGGCTGGGCCTGCAGTATCAGGAAGCCCGCATCCCCCAGCTGTTGCTGGCCGGCGGTGGCAACGCGATCCCGTTCTTCTGCGGCGTGGACGCCGGCGACATCGACGGTGATGGCGACCTGGACCTCTACTTCTCGGACTACGACGTCGCCGGCAACCCGGACGTCAACGACCGCCTGTTGATCAACAACGGCAGCGGCTTCTTCACGGACGAGAGCTTCACCGCCCGGGTCACGACCGCGATGCTCGCTTCGCCCTTCGGCACCTCGGTCAACCTCGAGGACATGAACGGCGACGGCGCGCTCGACATCGTCAAGAACACCGGCGTGGGTCAGACCTCCGGCAGCGCGCGCGTCGACATCAGCTACAACAACCCCAGCAAC
>JAJDEX010000316.1 GCA_029259575.1 Planctomycetota bacterium
CCAGTCGTGCCGAGGGCCTGGGCGTCGCGGCGCTCGAAGCCCTGGCCGCGGGCCGCGCGGTGGTCGCGAGTCGCGTCGGCGGTCTGGCGGACCTGATCCAGGACGACCGTACGGGTTGCCTCGTGCCGCCCGAGGACGCGCCGGCCCTCGCGAGCGCGATCGAGCGATTCGCGAGCGATCCCGATCTGCTGCAACGTTGCGGTCGCGAAGGACCGTCGCGAGTTTCCGAAGGGTTCCTCGTCGAACAGATGGTCGATGCCTACATGGCGCTCTACCGTGAGCTGGCTCCCGGAGCTCCCGCATGACCAGCCCGCCCAAACTGACCGCGACGATCGTCGCGATGAACGAGGCCGACCGCATCGGCCCGTGCCTCGCGTCGGTGGCATTCTGCGACGAGATCGTCGTCGTGGATTCGCACAGCACGGACGACACGCGCGAGCTGGCTGCGGCCGCGGGCGCGGTCGTGATCGAACGCGACTGGCCGGGCTTCGGCCCCCAGAAGGACCACGCGGCCGAAGCGGCCTCGCACGACTGGATCCTGCAGCTCGATGCGGACGAGCGCGTGACGCCCGAACTGCGCGCCGAGATCGAAGCCCTGCGCGACCAGCACTTCGCGGGCCACGTCGGTTGGACGATGCCCCGGTGCTCGAACTGGTTCGGGCGCTGGATCCGGCACGGCAGCTGGTACCCGGATCGGCAACTGCGACTGTACGACCGACGCGCAGGTCATTGGGAGGGCGCCGAACCGCACCCCAAGGTGACGCCGACGGGCCAGGTGGGGAGCCTCGCGGGCGACCTGCAGCACGAGCCCTACCGCAACCTGTCCGAGCACCTGAAGATCATCGACAAGTACACGACCGTGATGGCCGAGGGCTTGGTGGCACGCGGCAAGCGGGTCGGCCTGCTCAAGGTGCTCGTCAATCCCGTCTACCGCTGGTTCCGGTTCGTGTTCCTGCAGCGCGGTTTCCTGGACGGTTGGCGCGGTTGGGCACTGGCCGGCATCGAAGCGCACTACGTCCAGATGAAGTACCTGAAGGCGTACCTGCTGCAACGCCGCGACCAGGGATGAACGCGCGCGCCTCGATCCTGCTGGCCGCGTTGCTGATGTTCGTGCACGCGCTCTCGTACCTGGACGCGGGGCCGGTCGACGACGACTTCATCTGCTACCGCTACGCGCGTCATCTGGTGAACGGCGATGGCCTGGTCTTCAACCCCGGCGAGGTCTTCGAGGGCTACACGACTCCCGCGTGGACGTTGTTGATGGCCCTGTTGATCCGGCTCGGGTTCGATCCGGTCGTCCATTCCCACACCATCGGGATCCTGGGCGCGGTCGTCGCCGTCGTGGCGGTCGGCCAGGCGTGGCGCACGCGCTACCCGTCCGCGAAATGGGCCCCGCCGGCCTGGATCCTCGCCGCGACCCCGGCGATGGCCTTCCATGCGAACGCGGGTCTCGGGACCACGTTGCTGGCCGCGTGTCTCGCCTTGTTCTGGATGGCGTGGGAGCAATCCAACGCGCGCGGCAAGGCGCCATGTTGCGCGGCGGCCTGGTTGGCGGTCGCGATCTTTGTGCGCCAGGAATGCCTGCTCTTCCTGCTGCCGTTCGCGTGGCAGGAGTGGAGAGCCGGACGCGTTCGCACGACGATCATGGCCAGTCTCTGCGGCGTCGGCTGGACCGCGTTCCGGTTGGTGACGTACGAGCGCTTGCTGCCGGTCACCTACGGCGTCAAGAAGTTGCCGGTGCTCGACGATCTGGGTTATGGACTCACGTACCTCTGGGACGCGACCCTGTTGTGCGGTCTGGGCGTGTTCGTGGTCCTGGCCTGGATGCCGGTGCGGCGCACGGCCAAGCATCGCGCGGCGCCCCTCGCCGGGATTGCTGCTGGGCTCACCTTGCATACGACCTATGTCGTTTGGGTCGGCGGCGACTTCGTGCCCTGGGCGAGGTTCTTCGTGCCGACATTGCCTCTCGCAATCGGGTTGGGTTGCCTCGCTTACCACCATTGGCGCAGGCTGGCCTTCGTCGCCGTTCCTGGTGTGATGCTGGTCCTGCAGTGGCCTTCGACGGTTTCTCTGGCGAACCCTTCGGCTGAGGGTCGCGTGCATCGGTTCCAGGACCAGATCGTCGCCGAACAGCACTGGGCGAAGATCGGCACATGGATGAAGGAGGTCGCGCCGCAAGGAACGCGCGTCGCCACCTCACCGATCGGGGTCATCGGCTGGACCTCCGAGCTCGAGGTCATCGACATCCTGGGGCTGACCCACGACGGCGCGTTGGGCGTCGAGCCCAACCTCGATGGCGTCGGCATGAAGGGCCATCACCGTTCGGCGACCGCCTACGTGCTGGAGCGCATGCCCGAATGGGTGATGCTGGGCAATGCGTGGAACGACGCGAACGGACAGCTGACGGTGAATCCGTGGGAGGTCGAACTCGTCCTGCACCCGACGTTCCAGAGCAGCTATCGGCAGGTGCGCATCTCGATCCCGGACGTGGAGCCCTTCGATCTGTTCGTACGCAAGGACTCGCCCGCGCCGCCGAATGCGGGAACGACCTGGACCGAGCGCTAGCTCGGATCAGAACGTGACTTCGATGACGTCCGAGAAGTTGGCCGAAGCACCGTCGCGGAACCACGACTGGAAGTAGTAGGTCGTCCCCGGCGTGACCGACTGGCCCGGAGGCGTGAGCGGGAGTTCGGTGGGGACGTCGTACCCGCTGCCGCCGGTCGAGGTCGCGTTGCCCACGATGCTCTGCAGCACCCCGAACGCGTCGAACTGCGACAACGAATTCAGCTGGGGCAGGCCCTGGTTCGTCGCGATCTGCGGGTTGTAGCGACCGAGCGGAATGTCCAGGCAGAGCACGCCGTCGAACAGCGAGATCATCGACGTCGCGGATTGCGAGACCAGGTAGAACCCGAATTCACCCGCCGGACCGTTCGTGCATTCGAGGTGCAGGTCGCTACCGAGGCCGCTGCCGAACGAACTCGACGCGAGCGTGGCCGAGGAACCGGACGCGTTCGGCAACGAAGGACAGGTGGTCGGGAAGCCCAAGCCACCGCACTCGTCGGGCAGGCAGTCCCCGTTGACGTCCGGGCTACCGCCGCCCGCGATGTCCAGGCGATCGATGATGCCGTTGCCGTTGCAGTCGAGGGAGGGCAGCGTGCGGGTCCGGAGCACGGGGGGCCACGGCGCGAAAGCGGTGATGGACATCGGATCCGGATCCATGTCGATCTCGGCATGGGGACCCGAGTCGACCAGCAGCCAGAGGACTTCGCGGATGCTTCCGTTGGGAACGATGGTCCCGCCCGGCAGACCGGACTCGAACACCGCGTTGTGCGGGTTGGCCGAGCCGTCGAGGCTCAGGTCGTACTGGATGAAGCAGATCAGATCCAAGCTGGCGTCGATCCCATAGAGGGGCTTGTCCGGATGCGTGACCGTGCTCCACCTGCGAACCATGTTGCTCGGGCCACCGCCCAGGTCGACCAGGCCTCCGTCCGGAAGCACGCCAAGGACCAGTGGGCCACCGGGTGCGGGCATGTACACGCCGGTGTCGTAGAAGCCGTGGAGCGTGAACGTCGTGCCGGAGTTCTCGAAGACGATCGCGTCATTGAGGTCCTCGCCGACCACGAACGCATTCGGTCCCGCCGGGCTGGGCTGGAGCACGTCGTCGTACCCGAAGGCAAGACAGGCGCACGGATCGCTGCAGGTCGGATCCACGTACTTCCACGAGTACCCGGCCTCGACGGGCCAGTAGTCCGCGAACTGGATGGCCTGGGCGGAAGCGGAACCGGCGGTCCAGCCGGCCGTGCAAGCGAGGAGGGCGAATCGGAGGGTCGTCATGGTGCGAAGTGGGCGAGGGGCTCCTCGCAACCGGTCGGCGACGAGGGGTTGTTCACCCTACTCGAAGCCGCTCGCTTCGGTGTGCTGGCAACGGGCGCGCTGCCCGCGAGAGGACCGTGGATCCGCTCGACACACGTGCTCCCGCGCCCTGCGACCTCGGGGCCTTGGGGTAGATCCCGAGGGGCGTTGTTCCGGTTTGAGAACCTGGTCGCGCCACCGAGTTCGGCGACCCGGTTCGCGCGGACCTCAGACGAACAGGACCTCGATCGCGTTCGAGAAGTTCGCGCTGGGGGCGCCGACGCCGTCGACGTCGCGGAACCAGAGCTGGAAGGCCCACGTGTCCCCCGTCAAGATCATCGGAACCCCCTGGTACGCCGGCGTCTCCAGCGGCACGTCGAAGCCGGTGCCGGTGTGCGACGAACCGAACAGCGGCAGGAAGATCCCCGTGCCTTGCTTGGAGAACTGGCCGACCGAGTTCAGTCCGGGGATCCCCAGGAGGTTCGCCGGTTGCGGGTGGTAGCGAGCGAAGGGTGCCTCGAGGCACAGCGTGCCCTGGAAGAGCGGGAGCGGCGTGCCGGTGCCGAGCGACAACAACATCATGCCCGTGCGACCCGCGGGACCGTCGATGACGTCCAGGTGCAATCCGCTTCCCGGCGCCGTCGTCATCCAGGAGGCGACCAGTTTGGCCGAGCCGCCGTCGATGTGCGGGCTGGCGGGATCGCAGACGCTGACCGTTTCGATCGCGGGGCAGGGCGCGCCCACGTGCTCGACCGAGAGCACCAGGTCTCCCTTGTCCGACGTGAACGCCGGCGTGCCGATCTGGATCAAGTACTGCTGACCCGCGACGGCGCCCAACACCGTGACCGAGGACAACGTCGTCGTCCCGTCGATGTCGTCGTTCGAGACCAGGCACGGACTGGCGCACGTGGTGCCGTCCAGCACGGCGAGCACGGTGTCGACCTCGGGGAACGTCGCTTCGGTGTGGATGCGGTGATCCCCGTCGCACAGCGCGGTCCACAGGTAGAACAGGTCGTTCATCGGCGGAACGCAGGTCGGCTCGACGTCCTCGGGATCCACGGGGAAGGAGCCCCAGATGCTGCCGTTGTCGACGTCCA